>CAYGST010000070.1:0-13863 GCA_964352415.1 uncultured Planctomycetaceae bacterium
GCGGCGGCGCCAATGACCGCGGGCACCGCCGCAGCGAGCCGCGGGGGCGGCGCCTTCTCGATTCCACCCTCCGCTCGGCGGCAGCAGGAGACCCGGGGCGCAACGGCGGAGCGCCTGTGGGAAGCAGAACGCCTCCGGCCGAAGCGCGCCCGGACCGGCCTAGGGCGGCGGGACCTGCGGGTCACCCGACCCCGTCCCTCCGCTGCCGATTCCATGAAAATGCTCATTTCCCGGCGCCGTATCAGCCGCTTCTGCCTCCACGTCGGGCACGGGCGAACGTACGCTCTCCGCCACGGGGCCGACCCGGCACCCTCCCTTCCGTCGACCGCCTCCGCCGCGATCGCCCGAGCGGCCTGCCCGCCGCAGACCTCCCCCCTCCGGACGCTGTCCGCAACGCCAACGCGCCCATGAAGACCAAGACCCTCTGCGCCTCCGCGCTCCTGTTCGCGCCCGCCCTGCTCGCTTTCCAGCCGCGTGCGACGAGCATCGCCTTCACCGTCTCCGAGGGAACGTCGAACACGAAGACGTTCAGCAACTCGATGACGATGACCCTCGACGACATGCAGATGCTGCTCAACGGGAACGAGAGCCCGATGATGCCGCAGATCGACATGACGATCGAATCCGGCCTGACGATCGTCGTCTCCGACGAGTACACGAAGATGGGCAGCGGCGCGCCGGCCAAGCTGAAGCGCACCTACGACTCTCTGGAGCAGACGCGCACCATGGAGATGGAGATGGACATCATGGGTCAGGTCCAGAACCAGGACTCGTCCACCGGCTCGGAGAGCGAGCTGCTAGGTGAGACCGTCGTCTTCACGCTCGCGGACGGCGAGTACGTCGCCAGCTTCCCCGAGGGCGAGGGCGACGAGAAGCTCCTCGAGAATCTGTCCGAGGACCTCGACCTGCGCGGACTCCTGCCCGATGGCGAAGTCGAAGAAGGAGCCGAGTGGAAGGTCGACCCGATCGTGCTCAAGGACATCCTCGTCCCCGGCGGTGACCTGAAGTTCGTCCCCGAGGAGTCCGACGGCGAGGACATGATGGGCATGGACTCGGAGATGGGAGACTTCGAGGACTGGTTCAGCGAGGACATCGAGGGCGAGATCGTCGCGACCTTCACGGGCACCAAAGAGACGGACGATGGCACGAAGGTCGCCGTCATCACGATCACGATCGAGCTCGCGAACGCCGTCGACCTCACGGAGAAGATGCAGGAAGGCATGGAGAACGCCGATCTGCCCCCCGGAGCCGGCGACATGGAGATGAACAGCATGGACATCGAGATGGAGCTCGAAGGCGAGGCCACGCTCCTTTGGGACCTCACCGCCGGCTGCGCCCACTCCTTCGAGATGAACAGCAAGATCTCGCTCCTCGTCGATATGAGCATGAGCGTCAGCGCCCAAGGCATGGACATGGAGATCGACCAGTCGATGGAGTTCGCGGGCAGCATGAACGCGACGGCCACCATCGAGTAGGTCCCGAACCTGCCCCGGAACTTCAACGTTCGCACGAAGCGGGGCCGTCCCTCTCAGAGGGGCGGCCCCGCTTCACAACTCCGCCCGAAAGCCCGGTGACCCTCCATGGACCGCCGGTAGGACTCCGGAACGATGCGCTCCCTGCTCCTCTCGCTCGCCCTCCTGATTCCACTCCCTCTGCTGACCCCGTTCACCGTCGACGGGGAGCTCGAGCGAGCCCGAGCCCTCGTGGCTCAGGAGGACTGGAGTGAAGCGCGGCTCCTGCTCGAGGCGCACCTCACAACCGAAGGGGATGACGCGGCGGCGTACCTGCTCCTCGGCGAAGTGCTGATGGAGCTCGGCGAACGCGACGGAGCCGCCCATCGCCTCGACCTCGCCCGCGCCCTGTACGAGGCCAAGGGCGACTCGCGTGGCGCGAAGCGCGCCGAGCGCGCGCTGCTCGAGGCCGACCCGTTGACGAGCCGTCGCGCGAAGCTCCAGCGCGACCTGACGACCAAGCTCTACAAGGCCGCCGACAAGCTGTTCGAGGAGGGGCACGCGGAGCGCGCGCTGCAGCTGGGCGAGCCTGCGCTCCAGGTCGCGACGGGCAAGGACGCTCTCAAGCTCGAGGCGCTGCTCGAGAAGGTGCGCAAGGCGTTCGAGAAGGTCGACCTCGACGAGGCCTCCGAGGAGGGCGGCGAGGACGGCGCGTGGCCCCTCATCGTGCACGAGAGCGAGCACTACGTTCTTCACGCCAACCTCGAGCAGAGCGTGATCGAGCTCGTGGCCGACACGATGGACGACATCCACGGCTACTACGTCCTCGTCTACTTCGACGGCGACGAGAGCGCGGCGGCCAGCTCGAAGGCCAAGATCCGCGTCCACCCGACGCGCGAGTCGATGCTCTCCAACTGGCAGGGTGGGAGCGCGCCGGAGGGCTGGTGGTCACCGGGCGAGAACCAGGTCACCTGCTACGACACGCGCACCACGACGGGCTCGCTCGAGTGGATGCTCGAGACGTTGTTCCACGAGGCGAGTCACCAGTTCATGACGCTCCTCTCGCGAAAGGGCGGCAACGCTCCTACGTGGCTGAACGAGGGCACCGCCTGCTTCTTCGAGGGCGCCACCGCGATGGCGGATCGTCGCGTGCTGTGGCCGGACGCCGCGCTCAAGCGGCTGAGTTCGCTCAGCTCGATGCTGAACAGCGGCACGGGACCGACACCGACCCAGGTGGTCAGCTACGCTGGCGGCGGCTCTTATCCTGGCGAGTACTACTCGTTCGGCTGGGGCCTCGTCTTCTTCCTGCAGCAGTACGAGGATCCCGAATCGCTCGAGTACGTCTACCGCCCGCTCTACGCGAACTACCGGGAGCGCATCACCTCGCGCGGCGGCGACTCGATGAAGCTCTTCGAGGAAGTCTTCCTTGGCGCGGGCTCCCCGCTGGGACACGACGTCTTCGCCGACTTCGAGGCGGACTGGCGCAAGTGGATCCTCGACGACGTCCTGCCCCTGCACCGTGCCCAGAAGGACGAGCGCCGCGCGCTGCGGCGCTCCAGGGTCGACCGCTACGTCACGGCAGCCGCAGAAGCCGCGGAGGCGTCGAGGCCCCGCGTCGGCGAGGTCGATTTGCTCAACCGCGCGCTCGGTCACATCGAGTACATCCGCAAGCAGATCGACGGACCCGAGAAGGACACCGACGTCGAGCTGATCGCGCTGCAGGCCGACCTGCTCGTGACCCTCGAGCGACCCGAGGCCGCGGCGCCGCTCGTCGAGCGCTTGCTCGAACTCGCGGACCAGAGGATCTGGTCGCCATCGGAGGAGGAGTTCGCGGCGCTCGAGAAGCGGCTGCGCGAGCTCGACCGCAAGAACTACGCGCTGCGCAACGCGAAGCGCACGCGCAGCGGACTCTTGCGCACGGCTCGCGCCCTCCTCGAAGACTACGAGGAGGCCGACGAGCCACTGCCCCTGCGCGCCTACACGTTCGCGTCACGCCTCGGCGCGGCCCTCGACGACCAGGACGTCCTGCTCCTCCGCGCGGCGGACCTGCGCGCCGAGGCCCGCCAGGCCGGCGCGCTCGTCGGCGAGACGCGCTCACTCGCCGGGACCACGAAGGATTGGACGACGATCTACACGGAGCTCTCGGGGGCCTTCCGCAGCGCACCCCGGCGCCTCGAGCTCGAGGCCGTTCGGCCGCACGGCCTGATCCGGACCGGCCTGGAGCTCGGCGACGAGTACGAGGTGCGCGCGACGATCGAGCGCGGCGACGAGCTCCATCGCAGCACCGTGCACGGCGTCGTGGTCGCAGCCGTCGAAGAGGGCGACTGGCTCGTGTTCGGCGTGCAGCGCAAGGGCGCGGCCGGCCTGTGGCGGCTCAGCTACCGCGAGGGCAGCGGCGTCGTCACGAAGAAGGTGCAGTCGTTCTTCCTCGAGCCGCGCCCGGAGGACGACGACGACCTCCAGCTGCGCGTGCACGTGGCGAACGGCGAGTGGATCGAGGCGCAGGTCAATGGCGGCGAGACGTTCCAGGCCAGCTGGCCGGACGATCTGCCGCGCGCGAAGTACACGGGCATCTACGTGAAGGACGGCCGGACCGTCCTGATCGACCCGGTCGTCGAGCGCTACTGAACCGCCTAGGCGCCGGCTCGCGCCTGGCGCACGAGTTCGCGCACGAGCGCCTCGACTGGTCCACGCTGCTCCGCAATCGGTACGAGGTCCGCGGGGGGCACGTGCAGGAACAGCCCGGGGACGCCGTACTCCGCGGCGCGCTCGAGGACCTCGTAGTAGGTCCGTTCGCAGACGTAGCCCCCGGCGTCGTCCGAGAGTCCCACCTCGCGCGCCCCGCCGCGCTCGAGCGCGGCCGCGAGGGCCTCGAGGTCGAGCCCCGTGTGCAGCTCAGTCGCGCCGAGTGGCGGGAGCTCCGCCGCGGAGCGCCCGCCCGTGTCTGGCTTGGTCGACGTCAGCTGAGGCCGCGCGCGCCGCTCGAGCCGATACCACGCCTCGCGGTGGACACCCAGCGAGAGGAGCGCGAGCGGGCGCTCGTCCCCGCGACCGGCCAGCGCCCCACGGTAGGCCGGCGCGACCTCGTCGAACGCGACCGGCAGCACAATGGCCCTGACCCGCGCGCCATCGAACGTCGCGCCGTCGAGCGCCCGCGCCAGCTCGCCGCTCGGGTTCAGCTCGACGTCGAGGAACGGGCCGAAGCCCGTGAGGAACACGTACGGAGTCGCCATGTCAGTCGGCGACGTCCGGCTCGACGAAGCTCCAACGGATCTCCGGGAAGCGCTGCTTGAGCTCGCGCTCGAGATCGTTGATCGCGCGGCAGGCAGCGCTCGTCGGGAGATCGCCACGCAGCTTGATCTTGGCCGCGAGCATCACCTGCGGCCCCATCTGCAGCGTGATCACGTTGTAGACGTCCTCGATGTCCTCGTCTGCGGCGATGAGCTCGCTGATCGCCGCCTGCAGCTGCGGATCGGCGCTGCGCCCGAGCAGCAGCGAGTGGATGCGAACGCCGAGCCACACCGCGATCAGGAGGAGCACCGCGCCGATCGTCATCGAGCCGTAGGCGTCGAAGCGCGAGTCCCCGGTCAGCGCAGCGATGCACAGGAACGCGAACGCGATCACCAGGCCGACGAGCGCGCCGATGTCTTCGCCGAAGACCACGACCAGCTCCGCGTTGCGCGACTCCTTGAGCCAGGCCTTCAGCGGACGCTCGCCGCGGATCAGGTCGATCTCGCGCAGGCAGCCGCGCAGACTGACACCCTCGAGAACGATCGCGACGCCGAGGACGACGAGCGCGACCCAGGCGCTCTCGACCGGCCCATCGTGGCCGAGCTTGTGATACCCCTCGTAGAGCGAGAACAGGCCGCCGAGGCTGAACAGGATGATGGCGACGATGAAGCTCCAGAAGAACGTCGCTTTGCCGTAGCCGAGTGGATGCTCGGCGTTCGGCGCCTTCTTGGCGCGCTTCAACCCGAGCAGGAGGAGCAGCTGGTTGCCCGAGTCGGCGGCCGAGTGGATCGACTCGGCCATCATCGAGCTCGAGCCCGTGTACAGGGCCGCCGCCAGCTTCGCGATCGCGATGCCGAGGTTCGCGAAGAAGGCGTAGAGGATCGCCTTGACCGGATTGCCGCCGCCTGCGCTCATCGTGACTCCTTGCTCATGGCGGCGACCATGATACCGACCGATGTCACGAACGCGACGACGCGACCCCGGACGGACGTCCGCGGTCGCCTCGTGCGTGCCGAGCGGCGAGGCTCAGCGCTGGGCGGTCTTCTTCGCGGCCGGCGGCGCCGGCGCGAGCTGCCAGTGGGTCAGCTTCCAGTCGCCGTCGTGGGTGACGAGAGCCGTGCTGATCCAGCGCTCCTCGGTGACCTGCTTGCCCTCCGTCCGCGTCCGGACGAGCTCCATCACGCCGTAGCTCAGCTCGCCGGAATGACAATCCGTCGAGAGCGAGACGACCTCGGTCTTCATGCGCCCGCCCTTCGCCTTCTGCTCCTTCACGAAGCGCGCGAGCAGCTCGCGACTCTCGGCGTGGTCCCTCGCGCCGAACGCGACTCCCGAGGGCTCCGCGATGAACAGCTGACACGGACGCTTGCCCCACTCCTGCTTCATGTTCATGTCCGCGTGCAGGAAGCCGAGCGCCGCGTCGACGTCTCCGGCGTCGATGGCTGCGAACAGGCGCTCGTGCATGTGGATCACGGCGCCCGGACCAGGCACGGGGCGCGCGGCATCGGTGCGCGGCGTCAGCAGCAGGAGGGCAGAAGCGGCGAGGGCGGCGAGCAGGGCGATCATGCGCATGGCGGGTCTCCTTCGTGGAACGGGAGCGTCGTGGTTGCTGCGGCCTCGAGGCCGCGGTTCACGGGGGAGGACTCCGCTGCGCAGCCGGCGCTAACCGCAATCTGCGCTCTTACCCCAGCTCAACGGAACGGATCGGGCCACAGGTGCTCGCGCCACGCGGTGCGGGCCTCGACGCTGTCGTCCCCGGGAGCGAGGCCCGCAGGGGCTCCGACGAGGCGCTCGAGCGTGTGCAGCCCTGTCGCTCGCACGCGCGCGTCCTCGTCCTGCAGGAAGTGCCACACGGGCAGCGCGTCCGCCCGCTCGCTCGCCCGCTTGGCGACCTCGCTCGCGAAGACGAAGCGCTCCTCCGATCCGCCTTCGGCGCCGTCGTAGCCCTGCAGAGCGCGGAGCAACAGCTCGTCGCTGCGGGTGAAGTGCGGCGTCCCGGCGCCCTCCCCCGGCGCCGCGCGACACACGGCGCCGGTCGGCACGAACGCCTCGCTCTCTCCGTTGCGGAAGGCGACGCGCCCGTAAGTCACCTCGACGAAGGTCGCTCCGTCGCCATCGACCTTCAGGTCGTAGGCGCAGCCGAGGTCCACGCAGCGCGTCGCAGGCGTGTCCACGTTGAAGAGCCCAGGCCGCACGTCCTCGCGAACGAACGCGGAGAGCTCGCCCTCCTCGAGCCGCAGAACGACCTCGTCCTGCTCGAGCTGATCGACCCAGAGCCGGCTCCCCTCCGTGAGCCGCAGCCGACCGAGGTCGCCGAGCCGCAGCTCGTTCGCGCGCCCCGCCTCGGCGACGAACAGCGATCCGACGGCAAGCGAGTCGCTCCCGTCGAAGAGCGGCACGTCCGCTGCGCCCCCGCCGAGGAGGCCAGCGGCCAGCGCGGCCGCGGCCGCCGCTGCGAGCGCCAGCCCCCAACGGAGCGGCGCCCTGCGCAGCAGGTGCGGCCGCGTGCGCTTCACCTCCGGACCAGATCCGTCGTAGGCCAGCGGACGCAGCAGCGCCTCGAGCTCGGCGACGTCGGGGTCCACCTCGCCTTCACCGCTCCACAGGTAGTCGTCGTTCTTCATTCCAGCACTCCGTCACGCTCCAGCAGGGGGCGCAGCTGCGCCATGCCTCGGCTCAGGTTGACGCGCACCGAAGCGGGTTGCAGCCCGGTGCGTTCGGCGATCTGCGGCCCGGAGAGGCCCTCGATCAGCCGCAGCGCCAGCGTCTCTCGGTAGGCCTCGGGGAGCTCGCGCAGCCGCGTGAGCACACGCTCGCGGAGCCCACTCTCGCCCGACCTCTCCACGGAAGCCTCCGGCTCGTGCACGTCATCCAGCGGCTCCCGGCGCGGCTCGCGCCCGCGACGCCGCAGGTGATCGCGCGCCAGGTTGCGCGCGATGGTCGCGATCCACGCGGGCAACGCCGCCAGGTCCTCCAGCTCGCCGAAGCGCCGCTGCACGCGCAGGAAGCACTCCTGCAGCAAATCGTCGACCTCGGACCGCTCCACGCTGGCGAGCAGCAGACCGTGGACCACCGGCGCGAAGCGCCGATGAATCCACGCGAGTGCGTCCCGCTGATCGCGCGCGACGAGCGACGCCAGCTCGGGGAGCTCGCGGCCGCGCCAGAGGCCCGCCGCGTCGTCGGCCGGCCGCGGCAGGCCCAGGTGGAGATCGGTGTCCAAGGAGTGGCCATTCTGCGGCTTGCAGTGCCTCACGGTCGAGGACGCCGGCCCGCGCTCGGCGCTAACGAGATTCCGAAGACTCTTCGATCAGCCCAGCGGCCGCCCCAGCAAGGCCGCCTGGCGCTCTGCCACGTGACGATCCCGCCAGCCCATCCAGCGCCGTCGGATCCAGGGGGCGCCGATCGTCACCACGCAGACGACGAGGCCCATCGCGAAGAGCCCGCCCCAGGCGAGACGATCGCGCGGCGGACGGTCCAGCGCTGCGACCACGCTGCCCACGAGCCACAGCGGACCGATCACCCAGCCGATGCCCGCGGCGATGAGGTCCCAGCGATAGGTCCCCGCCTTGCGCGTGATGCATGCGAGGTCCCAGAGCAGGACACCGATCACGCCGGGAACGAAGATGGCCATGGGCATCGCGCGGTGATCGTGCAGCCCCAGCACGAACACGGCGAAGGCGCAGAAGCCGAGCATGCTCAACACGACGATCACCTTCAGGAGATCCTCGAGCTCGCGGAGGCGGCGCTCGCTCGTCCAGAGTTGATCCAGATCCACGCGCAGGTTGCTCTTGCCGCACACACCGCACCAGGCGCTCGCGCTCTGCGACAGCGCGAGCGGTGCGTAGCAGTGCAAGCAATACGGCGTCGCGTACTCGACGATTTCGACTTCCATGGCTGGCCTCGGACGAGGCGCGCCCCTTGCCCCGTCCGATCTCGTAGTCTACCGACGTTGCCGGAACCGGCAACGTCGGTCATTCCCATGCGAGTCCTCGTCACTGGCGCCTCGGGTTTCCTCGGAGCACACGTCGTTCGCTCGCTGCTCCGGGCAGGGGACGAGGTGCGAGCCCTCGTGCGCGGAGGCCGCCCTCGGAACCACATCCGCAAGCTCGGTGTCGAGTTTTGCGAGGGCGACCTGCTCGACGATGGGGTCGCGGAGCGCGCCTGCGAGGGCGTCGACGCCGTTCTCCACTGCGCCTCGCTGATCAGCTACTGGGCGCGCCAGCGCAAACAGCTGCGGGCTGTCAACGTCGACGGGACGATGCGTCTGCTCCACGCTGCGAACGCCGCTGGCGTCGGCCGCTTCGTGCACGTCTCCTCCGCGGCGACGGTCGGCGCGAGCCGCAGCGGCGAGGTGCTCGAGGAGCGGACGGCCTGGGACCCCGAGCAGGTCTTGAGCGAGTACGCGGCGACGAAGCGCGAGGGTGAGGAGCGCGTCCTCGCCGCAGCCTGGGGTGGGCTCCCCGCGCTCGTGCTCAATCCGTCGCTGATCCTCGGCCCGCGCCTCGACGGACTCCCGCCCTCTCCGCTGGTCGTCGGCATCCAGCGGGGTCGCTTGCCGTGGGTCCCGCCGGGCGGCGTCTCCGTCACCGACGTGACGGACGTCGCCGACACAGCGGTGCGCGCGCTACGCCGGGGGCGCGTCGGCGAACGCTACCTGCTCGCGGGCCACAACGCGACCTGGGCGCAGCTCTACGGCGCCATCGCCGAGAACGCGGATGGCCGCGTGCCGCGCAGGAAGCTCGGGCCGAAGCAGCTAGCGTGGCTGCGACTGCAAGCGCGCGTGAAGGACACGCTGCGGATCTCGCGCCCCCCGTTCACCGAGGAGCTCTATCGCTCCTACGGCACCTACGCGTGGTTCACCTCGCAGAAGGCCGAGCGCGAGCTCGGCTACGAGGTTCGCCCGCTCGTTCGCATCGTGCGCCACGCCATCCGGCGAGAGGCGCCCTGAAACCAAAGGGAGACCAACCTCATGACCGAAGCCGAACTGAAGCCCGAGGAGCACGGCGCCGTGCCGGCCGGCCCCGGCTGGTTCATCGTCAACGTCCAGGACGCCGCGTGGCGCGAGAGCCCGCACTTCGGCTCCTTCGCGAACTTCGAGGGCGAGCCGCGCTTCCCCGGCCTCGGCGTGAACATCCACGTGTTGCAGCCGGGGCAACCGGCGTGCAAGTACCACAGCGAGAGCGAGGAGGAGGCCTTCCTGGTTCTGTCGGGCGAGTGCCTGCTCCTCGTGGACGAACAGGAGCGGCCGCTGCGCGCGTGGGACTTCTTCCACTGCCCGCCCGGGACGAAGCACGTGTTCGTCGGCGCCGGCGACGGACCGTGCGCGATCCTGATGATCGGTCGCCGCAGCCCGGAGGTGCAGCTCGAGTACCCGACGAGCGCGCTCGCCGATCGGCACGGCGCGGGCGTTCCGGAGACGACGCCCGATCCGCGCGTGGCCTACGCAGGGCTGCGCGACATGCGGCGCGTACCGGCGCCGTGGCCGCCCGCGACGAGCTGAACTCCGCCGCGGCGACGGCTCAGCCGAAGAAGGAGCGCTCGGCGAACCAGTACAGGCCTGCGCAGGCGATCAGGACCGAGAGGGCCTGACCGACCCGGCGCGGGACGAGCAGCTGCCCGGCGCCATCCTTTCCTGGGCCCTCCTTCCCTGGGGCGGGCGCGGCGCTGCGTGCGCGCTGCGCGAGCAGGAACACCAGCGCGAGCGGGATCACGAACAGGAGCTGCCCCAGCTCGACGCCGAGGTTGAAGCCGACCAGCGGCACCAGCAGGTCGTCCTCGAAGCGCAGCGCGTCGCCGAGGAACCCCGCGAAGCCCAGGCCGTGCAGGAGGCCGAAGACGAGCGCTTCGAGCCAAAGCGAGCGCTTCTCGAGCGCCAGCAGGTTCTCGACGGCCACGTACACGATCGAGAGCGCGATCGCGATCTCGACGAAGCGGCCCGGCAGCGCGACCACGTCGAGCGCGGCGAGCGCGAGCGTGATCGAGTGCGCCAGGGTGAACGCCGTGATGACCCACGCGAGCGAGCGAAAGCCCCGAACGGCCGCGAGCAACGCGAGCAGGAACAGCAGGTGGTCGTAGCCGGTCAGGATGTGATCGACGCCGAGCTCGACAAAGGCCCGCAGCGGCCCCTTCCGCACCTCGCCGCTCGGCACGAAGACCTCTTCCTGAACCTCGTACTGGAACACCAGGTCAACGGTCGTCTGACCCTCCCAGGCGACGGAGAGGTACTCGATGTGCTGCGGGTTCGAGTCCTCGAAGAGGGTCTCGCGGACGCGCAGGCTCTCGATCGGCTGCGCGAGCGGAAAACGCCGTTCGATCTCGATCCAGTAGCTCTGCGGAAGAAACTCCTGACCCTCGAGCAGGAGGTCGAAGCGCGCGATCTCCCCCGCCAGCGGCGCGTCCCCGGTATCGGGGAAGAACAGGTAGTGCTCGGCGAGGTACGCCTCGAGCTCGGGGCGCCCCTGCTCGAGCTCGCGTTCATCGATCAGCAGGTTCCCATCGAGGTCGAGCTCCAGCGTCTCGATCAACGTCAGCGCCTGGAAGCGGAACCCATGAAGCACGTCCGTGTCCGTGACCACGACCTCCGAGCGGCTCAGGGAGCCGGGGTGCGACGCGAGGACGGCGGCGAGGAGACAGGCGCTCAGCAGCATGGCGTCAGAGGGTACGGCAAGCGCCGCGCGCCGTACCCCGCCATCGGGTAAGGTCGCGAAACCGACGCCGACCTGCCGCGCACCGCTGCCCGGCGCCCACCGAACGATCCACCGAACGATGACCAGCACCGCGCCCCCGTACGACGCCCTCCGCGGACTCCTCGGCGAACTCGCCACCCTCGGCTCCGTGAGCAGCCTCGTCTCCTGGGACCAGGAGACGAAGATGCCGAGCGCCGCGGGCGCCGCCCGCGCGGAGCAGCTCGCGCTGCTCGCCGGGCTCGTGCACGAGCGGGCCACGAGCGCCGAGCTCGGCGAACGGCTCGCAGCCTGCGAGGAGGACGTGGAGCTCACGGCCGACGATTCGATCGCCTCGAACCTGCGCGAGCTGCGGCGCGACTACGACCGCAAGACCAAGCTCCCGACGGACCTCGTCCAGGAGCTCGCCCGCCTGCAGAGTCAGAGCCAGGAGGTCTGGAAGGGCGCGCGCGCGAACAGCGACTTCGCCGCCTTCCGCCCCTACCTCGAGCGCCTGCTCGAGCTGAAGCGGCGCGAGGCCGAGTGCCACGGCACGCCGGCGAGCGGAGAGCTGTACGACAACCTGCTCGACGAGTTCGAGGCAGGCGCGACGGCCGCCGAGATCCAAGCGACCTTCGACCCGCTGAAGGCGCGGCTCTCCGCGCTGATCACCGAGGTTGCAGAACGCGGCACGCCGCCCGACACCTCACCGCTGAAGGTGCACGTCGCCGAGTCGGGCCAGCACTCGTTCGGGCTGTTCGTCCTGCGCGCCGTCGGGTTCGATCTCGATGCGGGCAGGCTCGACACGACGACGCACCCGTTCTGCTCCGGACTGGCCAGCGGCGACACGCGCCTCACGACGCGCTACGACGAGGACTACTTCCCCGACGCGCTCTACGGGACGATGCACGAGGGCGGGCACGGGCTCTACGAACAAGGGCTGCCGAAGAGCGAGCTCCACGGGCTCCCCCAGTCGCAGGCCACGAGCCTCGGCATGCACGAGAGTCAGTCGCGCCTGTGGGAGAACTGCGTCGGCCGCAGCCGCGAGTTCTGGGAGTGGGCCCTGCCGCACGCGAAGTCCCAGTTCGGCGGCGCGCTCGACGCCTACGGGGTCGATGACCTCTACCGCGCGGTCAACACGGCCACGCCGAGCTTCATCCGCGTCGAAGCCGACGAAGCCACCTACAACCTGCACATCATGCTGCGCTTCGACATCGAGCGCGCGCTGCTGCGCGGCGAGCTCGAGGTCGCCGACCTGCCCGAGGCGTGGAACACGCGCTGTCGCGAGCTGCTCGGCCTCGAGGTCCCGAACGACGCGCAGGGTTGCCTTCAAGACGTGCACTGGGCGTTCGGCCTGTTCGGCTACTTCCCCACCTACTGCCTCGGCAACCTCTACGCGGCGCAGCTCTGGGAGGCCGCGCAGCGCGCGCTGCCCACCCTCGCGAGCGACATCGCGCGCGGTGAGTTCGCCCCGCTGCGCGGCTGGCTCGCGGACAACGTGCACGTCCACGGCCGCCGCTACCGCGCCGCCGAGCTCTGCGAGCGCGCGACGGGCGCACCGCTCTCCGCGGACCCCCTGATGCGTCAGCTCGACGCCAAGCTGCGACCGATCTACGGGCTGTAGCCGCGCGACTCGCGCGGTCGACGAAATTGGGCGGCCTCCATCGCGCGATGGAGGCCGCCCTGCTTCTTCGCTTCGCTTCAGCCCCGGCCTGCGGTGAGGCCGGGGTGGAGGGAGCCGGCTACGGCGTGAACGTGATCGAGATCGCGTCCGTGAGGTCCGAGGTCGCGCCGTCGCGGAACCACAGCTGGAAGTTCCAGGTGCTTCCGGGCGTGATCTGACCGCTGGGAGCCGGCGGCGCGAGGACGTCGAGCGAGTGCGAGATCACGCCGCCCGGACCCGAGCTCGTCACCGGCTGCAGGCGGAAGATCCCGCTCGAACCGTCGACGCAGCGCAGCCCGTTCCCGAGCAGCACGGTCGTCTGCTGGTCGCCGTAGAAGAACAGACCGTTGACGTTCGGCGGGACTCCAGCGCTCGTGAGCACCAGGTCGTTGGCCGCGAAGCTGACGCTGCCGCCCACGCCGATCGTCGCGCCGTTCGCGCCCGGGACGCAGTAGTTCGTCCCGAGACCGCAATCGACCGTCCCGACGAAGAACGCGTCGAGGCCGGCCTCGACGATGGAGGACGTCCCGGTGTCGTTGGCCGTGAAGCGCAGCTGCACGTCGTTCCCGAGCAGGACGCCCGCCGAGACGAAGTCGGCCGTCGTCAGGAGCTGCGTGCGCCACTGCAGGCCGCCGGTCTCCGAGTGCTCGGTCACCGTGCGCCAGGAGGCGAGCCCGTTGCGCGCTTGAACCAGCAGGCGGTCGACGCCGTCGGAGACCGTCAGGTTCAGGAAGTAGTCGTAGGTCACGAAGGAGCCCGCGGCGGAGAGGTCGATCACGGGTGAGATCAGCGAGACGGAGCCGTCGTCAACGATCCGAACTGGGTCTACGATCCGACGAGCGACTCCGACGGCAGCGGG
>CAYGST010000071.1:0-13806 GCA_964352415.1 uncultured Planctomycetaceae bacterium
GGTCTGCCCCGAGGGCCAGTGGACGCGAACCTCGTCGACGACGCCTGCCTTGCCGCCACCACCCTCCTGTTCAGCTCGCTCGCCGCCTGCGCGTCGACCGCGAAGAAGGACTTCAACGCCGAGCTGCCGCCGGGCTGGAACGCCCTGCTGCCGGTCAGCGACTTCGCCGAGTGGCCCGACATGCGCGAGGGCTGGCTGCACCGCGAGGAGCTGCTGGTCGCGCTGGACCGCTCGATCGACTGGACCTCGAGCTCGTACTCGGAGCAGTTCTTCCCGATCGAAGGCATCTCCCACGAGCGCGCGCTCGCGTCCCTGGAGCGCTTCCGCGGCCTGCTCATGACCAGCTCGAGCGCCGGCGAGTTCGAGGCGGCGCTGCGCAGCGAGTTCATGCTGTACAAGAGCGCCGGCTACGACGGTCGCGGAGGCGGCGTGCTCTACACCGGCTACTACACGCCGATCCTCGAGGGGCGCCTCGCGCAGGACACGAGCCACGCCTACCCGCTGTACGCCCTGCCCAGCGACCTCGAGAAGGGCAAGCAGGGAGAGATCCTCGGCCAGCGCACCGCCTCGGGCCTGCAGCCCTACCCCGAGCGCGCCGTGATCGAGGCCTCCGGTCTCCTGGCCGGACAGGACCTCGAGCTGATCTGGTTCTCGAGCGCGCTCGACGCCTTCCTCGCGCACGTCAACGGCTCGGCCTTCGTGCGGCTCGAGGACGGGAGCATGGCCCGCTTCGGCTACGCCGGGAACAACGGCCACGAGTACACGTCGCTCGCCAAGGAGCTGGTGCGCGCCGGCGAGCTGCCGAAGGACCACTCCGGCCTCGCGGCGATCCGCCAGTGGGCCCGGGAGAACCCGGAGAAGGTCGAGGAGTTCCTCTACCGCAACGAGCGCTACGTCTTCTTCGCGCCGATCGAGGGCAACCCGCGCGGCAGCCTGAACCTCGAGGTCGAGGCGGGGCGCTCGCTCGCGACGGACAAGTCGCTGTTCCCTCGGGGTGCGGTGACCTTCGTCGAGACGCACACGCCGGGCGCAACGATGACGGGCGGACCTAAGGTGCGGCAGTTCATGCTCGACCAGGACACGGGCGGTGCAATTCGCACGGCCGGGCGGGCGGACATCTATCTCGGGATCGGCGCTGAGGCGGAGGGTGCCGCCGGACGCATGAAGGCCGAAGGGCAGCTCTACTACTTGTTCCTCGACGTGTAGGGGTGCGCTGGAGCCGGCCGGGGACACCCTCGTTCGCAACACGCTCGGCGAGGGTGGATACTCCAGGGCACGCGCTCTCCCACTTCGGCGGGCGGTCCTGATCGACCGCCCGCCGCGTCCGCTCCTACGCTCCGCCATGATCACAGCCCCTCTCGCCGTACGGGTCGCCGCTCTCCTCCTCGCTGCCTTGCCAGCCGGCGCCCTCGCGCAGAAGGCCGGCGCTCCGAAGCCGATCCGACCCGCTGAGGGTTCGCTGGTGCTCGCGGGTGAGGGCAAGCTCCCCGACGCGGCGATCGACGTGTTCCTGCACCTCTCCGGAGGCTACAGCGCGGACATCGCCGTGATCTCGACGACGGGCAAGCCCAGGTCGATGGCGCGCTGGACGAAGCGCGGAGCGAACTCCGTCGTCGCGATCGGCGAGGAGCTCGGCCCTGCCGCGGAGCTCTCGCTCGCGCTGCTGAAGGCCGACGGCGTCTGGTTCGAAGACGGCGCCGAGGCGCTGCACGATGATCCGCTGATCCACGCGTTCCTGCACGACGTGCTGGCGCGCGGCGGCGCGGTGGGCGGGCAGGCCGAAGGTGCACTCGCGCTCGCCACCGGCACGAACGATGGCGGCTTCGGCTTGCTAACCGGCTCTCACTTGCTGCTCGCCGGGAAGTCCGTGCAAGCCAGCCGCAAGCTCGAACTCACGGGGAGCGACGGCCTCGTCACCTGGCAGATCCCGACCGAGACGGCGCTCGTCATCGCCCACGGCAGGCGTGTCGGCGCCGTCGGTGAACGCGAGGTCCAGGTGAACGTCGCACGTACAGACTTCTGGCCCGCGCGCGAGGCGACGCTCGCACCGCGCAGGACGTTCGACTACGGAGACGAGCTGTCCTACGACCTCGACCTGGTTGCGTGGCTGCGCTCGGCGCAGGACCGAATGGGCCCGGCCTTTCCTCCGGCGAAGGCGCCCACGCCGAAGGTCGCCAAGGGCCTCCTGGTCCTGAGCGGCGGCGGCGGCGTGGCCTCGCCGATCTGGAAGCGCTTCATCGATGCCGCCGGCGGCAAGAAGGCCACGTACGTGTGCTTCCCGAGCGCTTCGGAGTTCGCGCCGTGGGAGGACCCGAAGTCCTACGGCGCGGGGCAGCTACGCGACCATGGTTGCACCAACGTCTTCGTCTACCACACGAGCGACCCGGCGCGCGCGAACGAGGATCCGCGGCTGCTCGAGCTGCTAGAAGAGGCGACCGGCGTCTGGATCGACGGCGGTCGGACGTTCCGCTTCATGGACTCCTTCCAGCACACCCGCGCCGTGGAGCTGATGCGCGAAGTGCTCGAAGGCGGCGGCGCGGTCGGCGGAAGCTCCGCGGGCTGCCAGGTGCTCGGCGACTTCCTCGTGCGCGGCGATCCGCGCACGAGCAACGTCCTCGCCTTCGAGGGCTACACGAGGGGGCTCGGCTTCCTACCTGGGGTCACGATGGACGCGCACTTCCTGCAACGCGATCGCCACGAGCCCTTCACGGGGCTGATGGACGCCTACCCGCAGCTGCTGGGCATCGGCGTCGACGAGGACACGGCGATCCTCGTGCGCGGCAGCGAGGCCGAGGTGATCGGACAAGCCTCCGTGTCCTTCTACGACTGGAGCGGCGCGGAGCGCGAGCCAGTGATCCTCGGCGAAGGACGGCGCTACGACCTCGCGAAGCGCAAGCCGCTGCGCTGACCGCGGCGGCGCGCGCGGCTACGGACGCTCGGCCAGCTCCTCGATCGGCACGAGCCGCAGCTCCGGCGCAGCGTCGCAGATCACGTCGACGACCTCGTCCTCGGTGCGCACGCGAAAGTGACGCAGCGGACCGAGCTCGGTCTCGAGCCCATCGGCGTCGTGGTAGGCGAGGTAGGCGGAGCCCTCGAGGATCTGCACCGCGCCGTCGTCGTCCGCTCGAGCGCCCAGGTCCGGCTGGACGAGGTCGGCCTCGGTGCATTGCCAGGCGATCGGGCGCGGGAAGCGCAGCTCGTAGCGGCGGCTCTCGTCCGTCGTCGTCAACGGGTGGACGTCCACCGGCACGCCTCCCTGCGCGTCCTCCTCCGGAACCTCGGACTCGAAGCCCTCGACGAGGTAGAGCCGCAGCTCCTCGTCGTAGCTCGCGCCCTCGAACAGCCAGTCCGTCTCGTCGTCCAGGAGTGTCTTCACGCGCGCATCCTACGGCCTGGCGTGGCGCAGCGCGCGCGTCAGACGCCGCGCCGCTGCGCCTCGTCGAGCGTGACCGCCCAGCGATGCGCCCGGTGGTAGAGCGAGCGCAACAGCTCCGCCGCCTCGGCCCAGACCAGCTCGTGGTCCTCCTCGATGGCCACGCCCGCGCCCACGATCTCGGCGCGGTAGAACACACAGCGCTTCTGGAAGGGCTCGCCGTACCTCGGCGAGAGCAGGAACTCGTCGGCCACTCCGAGGAAGTCCGTGGCCGCGAGGCGCAAGCCGACCTCCTCGACGCCCTCCCGTTCGATGGCCTCGCGCGCCGACTCGCCCTCCTCGATGCCTCCGCCGACCAGGAAGTCGCCGAGTGGCTGGCGCGCGATCGCGATCCGTCCGGTCCAGTCGCGCAGGAGCGCGTAGGCGCTCGGGCGGAGGCGATAGCTGAGGCGCGCGTCGACGTCGCCGAAGCGCGGAGGGTCTTCGTTCGACTCCGCGAAGTGCTGAGCGAGCTCGAGCCGCGCCGGCCCGACCTCGGCGGGCGCCACGCGCACCGCGTCCAGCTCGCCTAGGCCCGGGAAGGCGTCCGGCTTCGCGTGCCGCGCCGTGCGCAGGCCCGCGGCGCGCAGCCGCTCCGCGATGCCTCGCGCGCCGCTCGCGTCGCCGAGGTAGATCGGAACGCCTGCTGCACTCATGGTCGTTCGGGCGCTCGGTTGGGGACGGGCACGCGCGAGTCCGCGAGTGCCGGGCCAGCTAGCCGTTGGAGTCGAGTCGTCGGCATTCATCGAGCTCGCGCTGCGTCGAGCGCGCGGATCGTCCCCGCCTCGCCCCGGCCGGTCAAGTCCCGCGGGTTGGCCCTTCCACGGGCCGCGAGAAGCGCCATCCTGGAGCCCCCTGCCCCACGCGAGCCATGACCCCGATCTTCTCCCTGCTCCTGATCGTCGCCTTCAGCTACCTCGTCGTGAAGGCGGGCGCCGTGGCCCTGATGCTCACGGGGCTCTCCCTGGACTCGGCCATGTTCCAGGCGCAGTCCGCCTTCATGGGCGTGGGCTTCACGACGCGCGAGGCGGAGACCGTCGTCAACCATCCGACCCGCAGGCGGATCATCGGCTGGCTGATGGTCATGGGCTACCTGTCCCTCGGCTCGGTCCTCGCCGGTCTGCTGGTCAACTTCAACCAGGCGACGACCAACGAGGGCTGGGTGTTGAGGATCCTAGGCCTCGCGGGCGGGCTGCTGGGGATCTTCGTCCTGACGCGGCTGCGCATCGTCCGCACCAGCCTCGTCTGGATCTTCTCGAAGCTGATGTCCTCGACCCGCAAGATCCGGGTCCACGACTACGAGGAGATTCTGCGGGTCGACGAGGGCTTCGCCGTGGCGCACGTGCTGATCGAGCACGACAACTGGATGGTCGGCAAGAGTCTGCGCGAGATGCGCCTGACCGACGAGGGCATCATGGTCCTCAACATCGTGCGGGGCGGCGGCAACGTGTTCGCGACGCCGGGTCCGGACACGCCGATCGACCCGGGTGACAAGCTGCTGCTCTACGGTCACGAGGAGAACCTGGCGCGCCTGGCGGAGCGCCACGAGGCGGGGGGCGAGGTCGAGCACGAGGTCATCAGCCGCAAGCACCGGGCCCGCCGCGCCGTCGAGGAGGCCACGGACCTCGAGTCGAAAGTCGAGCTCGGCGCCGCGGAGATCACCGCTCAGGCCGACGCCGAGCTCCCGGATCACGACGCCGAGGTCCGCGAGGACTCGCCGGCCCCCTAGCCCGCGGGAACGCACTCCAGCCGCGTCGCCGCCAGCGCCGAGAACGACAGGATCGAAGACCGCCGGACGTGGACTCCTCCGCGGAACCCGCGCTAGACTTCCCCCCGGCCGAAGTGGCCGCCCCCAACCCCGAGAGAGCGCGAGATGACCGAGTACGACATTGAGAAGTGGGACATCCAGCCCGTCGACGACGACGAGCAGGTCGAGCTGGTCATCGAGTCGTCCGACGGCAACCGGTGGGAGTACGGCATCCCGTACAGCAAGTCTTCGGGGCGCTACACGTTCGAGGAGATCGACGTGATCGCGAACGACTTCGGTGACGACGTCGCCGAGGCGATCACGGAGCGTCTCGACGAGCTGATCGCGAAGCTCTCGGACTGAGCGCGCTGCGGCGCCTGCGCTACTCGACGGGGAGCGGCTCGGCCGCCGCCACCGGCCGGATCAGCGCCTCGAGCTCCGCGCGGCGCAGCGGATCCTCTTCGATCTGAAGCGCGCGCTGGACCATCTCCTCCGCCAGGAGGGCCTCGCCGAGGCTGGCGTAGAGGCGCGCCAGGCGCGTCAACGCCTGGATGCAGCCCGGGTCCGTCTCCGCCGAGCGCAGGTAGGCGGCGAGCGCCTCGTCGCTGCGACCGAGAGCCTCCAGATGAACACCGCGCAGGAAGTGCGCGGGGGTGTTCTGGGGCTGGCGCGCGACGACAGCGTCCATCCACAGGAGCGCGGCTTCGTGCGCCCCCGGCCGCTCGCTGCGAACCGCCTCGCCCATGGCGAGGGAGGCCGCCGCGACGAGCAGCGAGTCGTCGCCCGCGCCGAGCTCGAAGGCCCGCGAGTAGTAGGCGAACGCCGACAGGTCCTCGCCCATCTCGGCCGAGACGAGCGCGAGGTGCAGGTAGGCGTCCGCGCGCAGCGGATCGAGCTCGATGGCGTGTTCGAGCGGTCCGCGGGCCCCACGCTCGAGGCCGAGGCTGAGGCGGATGCGGCCGAGCCCGACGAGGCCGTCGACGTGGTTCGGACGCAGGTCCACGAGCCGCGCGTAGGCGTGCTCCGCGGCGCGGTCGAAGCCGCTCGTCTCGAGGACATCGGCGTGGAGCTCGTAGAGCACCGCGGCGTCGGGGTGTTCGGAGAGGCCCATGCGCAGCAGCGCGCAGGCGCTCTCGCAGTCCCCGGTCTCGTAGAGAGCGCGCGCGGTCTCGTAGTAGGAGCGCAACGACTTCTGCTCCTCGCTGCGGTGGATCTCGTACCAGAGCTCGGCGGCGCGGGACCAGTTCTGCTCGGCGGAGGCGTCCTCGGCCAGCGCCCAGGCCTGCGGGCCATCCTTGCCGCGACAGCCAGCGCAGGTCAGAAGGGCGGCCAGACCGATCAGCGCGGACACGCGTCGAGAGACCCCCTTCGGGACCTTGCGCTCTGCTGTCTGACGAAACCTCACCACTCCTCTATCTTCTGTCTGGATCCTGAATCACTCAACCCTGGAGAATCGTCACCCGCCCGCCTCGGTCTGAAACTCAGCCCGGATTGCGGGAGACGACGCGCGCGCGAACCTCGCGCGAACCTCCGCGTTCTCCCATCGAAGGCCGCCGACGGCTCCTGCGGATGTGCGGAGCCCCCATTTCTTCCCCGCCAGGCAGAGCCCGCCCCATGACCGAGACCGCCACCGACCGCCAGCTCGCCGAGCTGCGAGAGACCTACGAGCGCATGGCCGAGGCGGTCGAAGCTCGCTTCCTCGGTCATCGCGACGTCGTCGACCAGCTGCTGTTCGGCGTGTTCGCCGGCGGCCACACCCTGCTCGAG
The DNA here is from genome assembly GCA_964352415.1 of uncultured Planctomycetaceae bacterium. Classification (GTDB taxonomy): domain Bacteria; phylum Planctomycetota; class UBA1135; order UBA1135; genus JABACD01. Next base: position 6,927 of record CAYGST010000071.1, read on the forward strand.
GGCGCGCCCGGCCTCGGCAAGACCACGCTCGTCGGAAGCCTCGCGAGCGTCCTCGGCCTCGACTTCCGGCGCATCCAGTTCACGCCCGACCTGATGCCCGCCGACGTCCTCGGCGGCCGCATCCTGGAGGAGGACGAGTCGGGGCGGCGCGTCTTCCGCTTCCAGCCCGGGCCGATCTTGGCGGAAGTCGTGCTCGCCGACGAGATCAACCGCGCGACGCCGCGCACCCAGTCCGCGCTGCTCGAGGCGATGCAGGAGGGACAGGTCACGACCTTCGGCGAGACGCGCCAGCTCGCGCCGCCCTTCTTCGTCATCGCCACGCAGAACCCGATCGAGATGGAGGGCACGTACCCGTTGCCCGAGGCCCAGCTCGATCGGTTCCTGATGAAGATCCTGCTCGAGTCGCCCGAGGCGGACGACCTGATGGCGATCCTCGATGCCACGACGGGCGCGCGCCCGGGCGCCCCCGAGCCCGTCGTCGACGGGCCGCGGCTCCTCGCCATGCAGGACCTCGTTCGCCAGGTGCCCGTCAGCACCGACATCCTGCGCACCGTCGCGAACCTCGTGCGCTGCACCCACCCCGACCACCGCGGCGCGCCGGAGGGCGTGCGCCACCTCGTGCGCTTCGGCTCGAGCCCGCGCGGCGGACAGTCGCTCGTGCTCGCCAGCAAGGCGCGCGCGCTCGTTGAGGGGCGCCTGCACGTCAACGAGGAGGACATCGCGGCCCTCGCTGCGCCGGTGCTGCGCCACCGCCTGATCCTCAGCTACGAGGGCGAGGCCGCGCGTAGCAACCCGGACGAGCTGATCGCGGCGGCGCTCGACGCCGCGCGGCGGGCCTGATCTGGCACCACCTCCCCCACCCGCCTTCCTCCTCGATGTCGAACACCTTCGCGCTGCGCCTCGCGCTCCTGATCGCTCTGATTGGATCCGCGTGCAGCAGCACGCCGCTCGCTCCCACGCCCAAGCTCCACGCGGATCCGTCGGGTGCGCTGTGGATCGCGCCGCCCGAACCTGCCGCCGTGCGGCCCGCGGCTTGGAGCAACGAGTCCATCACACGACAGGATCACGGAGAGGCGGAGGAGCACGGGACAGGAGCCGTCGCGCAACTCGGTTTCGCGCAAGAAGCAGGGCGCGCGAACGACGAGTCCAGCGGGCACGCGGAGGCGCACGAGCACGCCGAACGCGGTACGCACGTTCTGGACCTCTTCCTCGGGGGCACGGACGAGCTGCGCGGCGGCGACGGCTACACGGCCGGCCTCGACTACGGGTACCACCTGGCCGAGGCCTGGGGCGTCGGCGCCTTCGCCGAGTTCGTGAGCGGCACGCAGCGGAGCTTCGCCAGCGGTGTGATGGCCTTCTACCACCCCATCGAGCCCTGGTTCATCGCTACCGGTCCGGGCATGGAGTACCGGGACGACGAGTGGGAGCCCATGTGGCGCGTCGTGACGTCCTGGGAGATCCACATCCACGAGGGGCTCTTCCTCGCGCCGACGCTCGCCTACGACTGGAACGAGGAGGATGGCTTCCTGGTCTACGGGCTCTCGTTCGGGATCGTGCGCTAGCCGCCCGCGGCGGCGCCGGGCTGCTATCCTGTTCGGCCGAAACGCCATGACGACTCGCCTGCACCTCGCCCAGCTCGACCCGACCCTCGGGAACCTCGACGCGAACCTCGCCAAGCACGTCGCCGCCATCGACGCGGCGCGCGCGGACGGCGCCGAGCTCGTGTTCTTCCCCGAGCTGTCGCTCTCCGGTTACTTCCTGAAGGACCAGACGGCGGAGGTCGCGCTCGCGCGGGACGCCTCGCCGCTGGAGGCGCTGCGCGAACTGTCGGAGGAGCTGACGATCGGAGCCGGCTTCGTCGAGCGCGCGCGCGACGGCCGCCTCTACAACGCCTACGCCATCTTCGAGGACGGCAAGCTCCTGCACGTGCACCGCAAGGTTCACCTCGTGACCTACGGGATGTTCGAGGAGGGGCGCGACTTCGCGGCCGGCGAGCACTTCCAGGTCGCCGAGTCCAAGCACGGCCGCATCGGCGTGATGATCTGCGAGGACCTCTGGCACGCGTCGAGCGCGTGGCTGTACTTCCTCGCCGGCGTCGATCTGTTCCTCGTGCCGAGCGCCGGCCCCGCGCGCGGCGTCTCCGCCGTCCACGACGGCTTCGGCTCGACGCGCACCTGGCGCACGTTGCTCGCGAACGTCGGCGCGATGTTCCAGGGCTGGGCGCTGTACGTGAACCGCGTCGGCTGCGAGGACGGCGTCACCTTCGGCGGGGGCTCGCGCATCGTCGATCCCTTCGGCGCCGAACAGGTCGCCCGCGACAGCCTCGACGCTGGCCCGCTCGTCTGCGAGTTCGACCTCGCCGAGTGCGAGCGCGCGCGCCTCAAGACGCCGCTACGCCGTGACGAGAAGCCGTGGCTCGTGCTGCGCGAGCTGCAGCGCCTCGAGGACGAGGAGCGCTAGCGCGGTGAACGAGCCGCAGCTCGACGTCCAGGCGGACCTCGTCGAGGAGATCCTCGTGCGCTTCCTGCGCACCGAGGCCGGCAAGTTCGGCTTCACGCGCGCCGTGCTCGGGCTCTCCGGCGGGATCGACTCGGCCGTCTCCGCCGCGCTCGCCGTGCGCGCCTTCGGTCCGGAGAACGTGCTCGCGGTGATGATGCCCTACGCGACGTCCGACCCCGCCTCCGAGGCCGACGCGCGCGAGGTCGCCATGTCCCTCGGCCTCGAGCCGCGCCTCGTCGACATCAGCGCGATGGCCGACGGCTACCTCGCGCAGGAGCACATCGAGGAGCGCATGCGCCGCGGCAACGTCATGGCGCGCACGCGCATGATCGTGCTCTACGACCTCTCGGTCGAGTGGCGCGGCCTCGTCATCGGCACGAGCAACAAGACCGAGGCCCTGCTCGGCTACTCGACGCAGTTCGGCGACAGCGCGAGCGCCCTCAACCCGATCGGTGACCTCTACAAGCACCAGGTCCGCCAGCTCGCCCGCCACCTCGAGCTGCCCTCCTCGGTGATCGACAAGCCGCCGTCCGCCGACCTCTTCGCGGGCCAGACCGACGAGGACGAGTTCGGTTTCACCTACGAGGAGGCCGACCGCCTGCTCTACCTGCTCGTCGACGAACGCTACGACGTCGAGCGCCTCGTCGAGGCCGGTTTCGAGCGCGAGTTCGTGCTGCAGGTCGTGCGCCGCGTCGCGATGAACCAGTACAAGCGCCTGCCCCCGATCATCGCCAAGCTCTCGAGCCGAACGATCAACCACGACTTCCGCTACCTGCGGTCGTGGGGGCACTGAGGGCGGGAGCGTGCGACACCTACGGCGCGAGCTGTTCGACGCGACCCAGACCGACGTCGGGGAGGCCTCCTCCAAGGCCTGGCGGAACGCCGCGGCGGCGTACCGCTCCTGGCACGACGCGATCGTCACGCGCGTTCTCTGTCGATGCAGGGAGTAGCGCTTCGTAGCGCGGGAGGTCGACGTGCAGATCGCCGCGTACCCGATTCGCATCGAGATCGAGCATGACTGCCCGGGCACCGAGAACGGGTCACGAGGCCGCGTCGTTCGGATCCACGACGCCGACGACGACCGGACCTTCTGGCACGTCGAGCTGCGGGTCGAGGGCGACGTTCCTCAGGACGACGCGTGCCTCGAAGAGTCGGTGATCGTTCGCAACCTGCTCACTCCCCGACCGCGCGTCGGCCGCTGCCCGTTCTGCGCCGCCCTGCTGTCGGATTCGGATTCGGAACCTGAGTGAGAGCTGAACGAACTCTCACTCAGGTTCCGAATCCGACAGCAGTGCCCAGCGTTCGTGATCGCGCCAGGCCCCGTCGATCTCCAGGTAGCGCGGGGAGTAGCCCTCCTTGCGGAATCCCGCGGACTTGACGAGCCGGATCGACGGCTCGTTCTCCGGACGGATGTTGGCCTCGATGCGGTGCAGGGAGAGGTCGACGAAGGCGAGCTCGATCACGTGCGGCATGGCCTCGGCCATGTAGCCCTCCCCGGCGAACTCCACGCCCATCCAGTAGCCGAGGTAGCACGAGTGGAAGCAGCCGCGCACGATCTCCGACAGGTTGGCGGCGCCGAGGATGCGGTCGTCGCTGCGACTGCAGACGAAGCGTCGCTCACGACGGCTCGCGAGGCCCGAAGTGCGCACGAGCTGCTCGAAGACGTCCGGCGCGTACGGGTCGAAACCGGGCGGGCGCGTCGGGAACCACGGGCGGTGGAAGTCCTCGCTGGAGCGCAGCAACGCAACGTACTCGGCGTGGTCCGCGAGGACCGGCGTGCGCAGGTACACGCGGCTCGCGGCGATGCGGACCAAGCGCTCGTCCCTCGTCATCGATGCAGTGTCGCGCCGCGAGCGCAGGAGGACAACTCGCGATCGCACCCTCCTCACTTCGGAACCTGATTGAAAAACGCCGGCTCCGGATGTCGCCCCTCCCGCCTCCACATCGACCACGCCGAGCTGGAGGCGGGAGGGGCGACATCCGGAGCCGGCGTTTTTCAATCAGGTTCCGAAGTGAGGAGGCGAGCCCGCGGGGCTCGAAGCCGCGGGCTCGCCGGAGAGCTGCTGGGAAGCAGTTTCGTCGTCCTAGAATTCGTTGTCCTAGAAGCCCTGCAGCTTGCGCTCGAGATCGTCGAGGTCAGCGGACGCGACTTCGCTGGTCTTGATCTTGCCCATGCGCTGGAACTTGCGCTTCTCCTCGGGCGAGCCGACCTCGAAGTCGGCGCCGAGCGGAAGGCTCGCGGTGCGCGGACGCAGCGTGTGCTGCTTGGTCTCCTTGGCGACCTGCGAGAGCGAAGCGGGCAGGTCGTCCGGCAGGGGCTCGTGACGCTCGAGCGCGGTGCGAGCGCGCAGGCAGACGTCGAGGGTGCTCTGCAGGTTGGAGCGGATCTTCGTGAGGCGATCGATGTCCGGCTCCGGGCCGGCCAGCGAACGCCGGACCCGCGCCATGGCGACCTCGAGCAGGGCGATCAGGCAGTTGAGCTTGCGCGTCAGGCGGTCGCGGTACTCGACGGAGTCCAAGTGGCTCTCGTTGAACGGCTCGTTGTTCGGCTGGTCGGTCATAGCGTTTCGATAGCGGGGGTTGCCGGAGCAGCGCGTGCGGCGCGCGCTTCACTCCAAACCTATCCCGGGATCCGCGCCTCCACGGCAATGTGGGGCGAAGCCGACGAAATAACTACCTGCAGACCTGTCGAGCCCCTCCAAAGCGGAAACGCTTTCCACGTCGAGGTGGAAAGAAGTTCCGAACACGGCCCAGGAGTCGGCGCGCAGCCCTCGAGGAGCCACGCTGGCGCGCGTCGAAGCGCGTGCGCTACTCGACCGCGGACTGGAGCATGAGCAGCAGCTCGTGCTCCTGCACCTTGCCGACGGCGAGGACGTTGCGACCGTGGACCTTGCCCTCGATCATCGTCCACGAGCCGAAGGAGTAGGCGCGCACCACGTCACCGACGTCGCCGTACTGGTGCTGCGGGCCGGCGTTGCCGATCGGCGCCACCAAGCTGTCCTCGAACAGGAAGAAGGCCGTGTCCACCCCGTCGCCGAAAGTCAGCTGGACCCAGGGCTGGTCCTCGAGGCCGGCGCTCGCCTGATAGCCCATGGACTGCAACTCGTAGCCGCTGGGCGGCGCGGAGGGCAGCAGCGCCTCGGTCTGGAGCAGGTGAGCGAGCTCGTCCTCTTCGATCGGCGTCCAGGCGCTGACGCCGTCGTTCAGCTGGAGATCGGAGAGCTCCGGATCGAGCTGGAACGTCTGGTACCGCATCTGGTGCAGCACCTCCCCGTTCGGCCGCGTCGTCTCCTCGGAGAAGACGAGCGCCGTCTGCGGATCGATCGCGACGCGGTGGATGTCGCCGCTGCCGTCGCGACGCCGAATCTCGAACAGCTCGCACGACACGCCCGCGATGACCTCGGACTGCCCGAGGTCGGTGACCTCGTAGTTCATCTGGAACGCGGCGAAGTCGCGGATGCGGAAGTCGCGGAAGCGGTAGAAGAAGCCTTCGCGCGCCTCCTGTCGCATCAGGTACTCGGCGCTCTCGGCGAAGGACAGGATCGGGTCGAGGACCTGGACCGGCACGACGGTGAACGCGCCCTCGCCATCGGAGGCGACGTCCTCGACGTACTCGAGGAGATGCACGATGTCGCCGGTCATCGTGCGCACCTCGACGACGCGCTCGCCGCGGTAGGCCGTGTCGAACGGCGCGCTGGCGATGCGCTGGAAGTACTCCGGACCGGGGAGGCCGCCGAGCAGGGCGCCGTTGCCGCCGCCATTCGCTGCGGCGCCGTTCGGGCCGCCGGTCGTCGTGCTGGACTGGGTTCCGCCGCCGGCCGCGCTGGAGGAGCTGCCGCCCATGGAGGGCGCGGATGCGCCACCCGCGGCGCCGTTCGAGCCATCGAGCCCGGGGCTGCGCTGGGCGGAGGTCCCGCCGACGGGTTCCGTGTCGAGCGCGACCCGCGAGGGCCCGCCGAGCGCGGGGGCCAGGCCGCCGTTCAGGCGCGCGTACAGCTCGCGGCCGCGGGGGCTGAGGGCGTCGAACTCTGCCGGGTGCTGCACCTCGAAGTCGAGGACGAGGGCCTCGGGGCCCGTCGGCTCGCCGGGAGCGAACGTCCCGATGCCCTGGAGGCCCACGAACAGCACCAGGGCGGCCGCGGCGGCGAGGCCGACCGCGAGGCCCGGGCGACTTCCGACGAGGCGCAGGGCGGGACGGCGGGTCGTCTCGGACTCCACGCGCTCCTCGAGCACCCCGGGGGCCTCGATGCGCGGGAGCTTGGCCAGGAGGTGACCGCTCAGAGCCGCGGCGGGGTCCCGCAGGTCCGCGTCCACTCGCTCGGCCAGCCGGGCGGGTGCGGGGGGAGCCGCGAGCAGACCCTCTTCGCGCAGGCTGCTGAAG
>CAYGST010000072.1:0-13781 GCA_964352415.1 uncultured Planctomycetaceae bacterium
GCAGGGACTCTCCGTTCCTCCGTTCCTCCGTTCCTCCGTTCCTCCGTTCCTCCGTCCCTCCCATGGTATCGCCGTTGACGACACATCGCGGAGAGCTGGATGGACCCGGATCTTTCACCCGGTCCCGCTCAGCCTCGCCCGCATCTCAGTCCGCGACGTCCGGCCACGGCCGGCGCGGCTCGCCTTGTTCGATCCAGTCGCGCAGGAGCACGAGCGCGCTCCAGGAGTCCTTGCGCGACTTGCGGGCTTCCCCGAAGTGTCCAGCTTCCTTCAAGAGATCCTCCGCGGCCTTGGTCGACAAGCGCTCGTCCTGCGGCAACACCTCGACGCGCGGCAAGGCCTCCTGCACCCGCCGCATGAACCCCAGGACATCCTCGGCCCGATGACCCACGCTCCCATCCATGTTGTAGGGCAGCCCCACGAGCACGATGCGCGCGTCCCGCTCCTCCACGAGCTCCCGCACCCGCTCCACGAGCGCGTCGTCGTCACCCGGCCCGTGCCAGACGTCCAGCGGCCGCGTCGCGATGCGCAGGGGATCGCTCGACGCGAAGCCCGTTCGCGCCGTACCGTGATCGATCGCGAGGACGGCGCCATTCATGTCAGGCGCAGCGCGGCTAGAGGAACTCCGGGCCCTCGTCCCGGAGGCGCTCGACGATGCGCTTGACGTCCTGCGCCCTGTCCTTCGGACACACCAGCACGGCGTCCCCCGCGCGCACGACCACCAGGCCCTCCACGCCGATGAGCGCGGTCAGCTGTCCGCCCTCGCCGTACACGATGTTCCCGCTCGCCTCCTCGGCCATCAGGCGTCCGCCACCCGCGGTGCAATTGCCCGCCGCGTCGGCGGGCGTGACGTCCGGGAGGCTCGTCCAGGCGCCGACGTCGTTCCACCCGTAGTCGATGGGCAGCACGCTGCGGTTCTTCGCCGACTCCATCACCGCGACGTCGACCGGCAGCGCCGGGAGCGTCGGGTAGAGCGCATCGAGGCCCGTTGAGCGACCCGCGTCGGCGAGCGGCTGCACGATGTCCGGCGCGTTCTCGCGCAAGGCCGCGAGCACGGTCTGCGTCTCCCAGACGAAGATGCCCGCGTTCCACAGGAAGCTCCCCGAGGCGACGAAGGCCTCAGCGCGCTCGGCGTCGGGCTTCTCGACGAAGCGCTCGACGCGGTGCGCGGGCAGGGCCCCGTGGCGCGCGAGCTCCTCACCGACCTCGATGTAGCCGTAGCCCGTCGCCGGGAAGGTGGGGCGGACGCCGAGCGTGACGAGCCGCGCATCGCGACGCGCCTCGTCGGCCGCGGCGGAGAGGCTCTCGCGGAAGCGCGTGGCCGGCTCGATGACGTGATCGGCGGGGAGCACGAGGTGCGTGCTGTTCGGGGAACGGCGCTCGATCTCGAGCGCGGCGAGGGCGACGCATGGTGCTGTGTTGCGCCCGACGGGCTCCACGAGGACGTTCTCGCGCGGCAGGTCGGGCAGGCACTCGGTCACCTGCCCTGCCAGTTCGCCCGAGGTCACGACCAGCACGCGCTCGAGATCGACGAGGCCATCGAGCCGGTCGCACGTTGCGGCGATCATCGAGCGCTCGCCGGCGATCGGCAGGAACTGCTTCGGTCGTCGGACGCGGCTCGCAGGCCAGAAGCGCGTGCCCGAGCCGCCCGCCATGATGACGGCGTACAGATCGTCGTTCGGCATGGCGCGAGTCTACGCTGCGGGCGCGCGCCCGCCGACCTCAAAAGCGGAGCGCAGCGGCCGCGCTCAGAAGCGGCTCGGAAGGGAGCTGAAGCCCGGGTACGGCAGCGCTCGCCAGTCGTCGTCCGCGCCGCGGAACGGGTTGCTGAACACGCCGCGGGTGACGACCTTCGGACGCGACATGTCGCCGCGGATGGAGATGGCGAGCAGCGTGTTCTGCAGCCAGTAGACGAGGCTGCTGAACGGCCCGAACTTGTCGACGAGGCTGTAGCGCACTTCCAGGTCGTGACGCAGCGTTCCGTCGAAGCGCAGGAGACCTTCTCCGCGCAGGTTCAGGAGCGGGGAGTGGACGTAGATGCCCTCCATCGCGACGGCGCCGTTCGCGATGCGGAAGGCGCTCTCCATCTCGTCGAAGATCGCGGTCTCGTCGAAGCCCAGCTGGCTGAAGAGGTCACGCACGACGGGGACCGACCAGAGGACGGTCTCGCTGACGGCGGCGTACCCGGAGCCTTCGATCTCGAGCAGATTCTCGAGCTCGCCGCGCAGGCTGAACTGCGCGTCGAGGTAGCCGCGGTCGGCGATCTCGGAGGCGAAGACGCCCTCGAGCAGCTGGCGCACCTCGATGTCCTCCAGACTGAGTCCCACCTGGAAGCGGTACGGCGAGCGCAGCTCGACGGAGAAGGCCGGGCCCGGCGCGCGGCCCGTTCCATCCGCGCCGATGCCCGTCAGGCGTCCGCGGCAGAATTGGCTGTTGAGCGTCTCCAGGGTCAGCTGCGTGCCGTGGTAGGAGAGCCACAGCTCGGCCTGTTCGAGGTCGCGCCCGACCGCTTGCCCGTAGAGGTCGGTGATCCGTCCCCAGCCGCGCACTTCGTCGCCCTGGACGCGCAGTTCCTCGAGACTCACGCGCGCGGAGCGGATGGAGACGGGCGCGCCGATTGCGACGAAGGCGTCGCTGACCGTCGCCTCACCGGAGAACACGAGCTCCGGTTCGCCGTCCTCGGTCGCCTTCACGCGCACGTGACCGCGCTCTACGTCGATCGTCCCGCGCAGACCGAACTCCTCCGCGAGGAGCTCGGCGCTCTCCTCCTCGAGCATCTGGCCCAAGAGCGGACCACGCAGCGGAATCCCGCGCGCCACGAGGTCGGCCTCCGCGACGAGCGCGTCCCCGAACCGCTCGGCGCGCAGGCCAATGAGCTGGACCGGCGTCTCGCCGATCTGCGCATCGATCGTGTCGCCGGTCAGCGCGCCGTCGGCGAGCCGCAGCGTTCCGCTGAGCCGCTCCAGGTCGATGCCGATCTGCTGGTCGAGGCGGTTCTCGCGCAGCCGGAAGGCGTAGGCCTGTTCGACCTGGTCGGCGTCCCCGCTCGGGTCGCCGCGGAAGGTGTACGAGAAGTCGGTGGCCCCCTGGAGGTCGACCTGCTCGAGGTCGGAGAACCACGACTCGGGATCTTGATCGAGGGCGAGCAGCACCTCACCGAGGAGCTCGCGGTTGGATGGGGAGACCGCCGCACCGAAGACGCGCCCCTCGGACTCCTCACCGAACGTCGCGTTCAGGCTGACGGGGACGCGACCCGGCCAGCGCCCGAGGAGGGGCGCGATGCGGGTGACGACGCGGGGGGGAGCCGGCGCCTCCGCCGGAGCGAGGTCCTCCGCGGCCTCGCCGGCCTCGGCTGCTCGCGCGACCCGCGACTCGACGAGCGCGATGAGCACGCGACCGCGGACGTCGCTCGCGCGTACCGGGAAGATCGACGGGCGCAGCGTGACCTCTCCGCTCTCCGTGCCGATCTCGATCTGCGTCAGGTAGTCGCCGGCGTCGAGGCTGTGGCGGTCGAGTCTGACCGAAGCGCGGCCCGTGGCGCCGTAGCCCTCGACGGACTCGCGCAGCTCCGGGATCTGCTCGCCGAGCAGCGCGACGTCCTCGCCCTCGAGGTCGAGGCCTTCGAGTTCGAGCTGGAAGACGTCGAGGCGCGGCGCGCGAACCAGCGAGTCCGGCCTCACCTGCTCCATGCGCAGCCGGCCGGAGACGTCGAGACGCTCGGCGCTCGGTAGGTCGCCCGTGAAGTCGTAGGCCACGCTCGACTGGCCGTAGCCGCCCTCGAGGACCACGACGGAGCCCGCGAGCCCCGTCGTGCGCAGGGGATACAGGTGGTACGCGGCGGACACGTCGCGCACCGCGACGTCGACGCGTACGGCCGGCGTGACCATCTCGCGCCGGCCGCTGACGTGGACCGTGGCGCTCGCGGTACCAGCCTCCAGACCGTAGTCATCGAACACGGTGGCGAGCTCGGGGATCTCCCAGAGCTCGGGGAGGTGACGCTCGACCTCCTCGTCGAGTGCGATGCTGGGGACGCGAATCAGCAGGTCCGTCTCGTCCTTGCCGTAGCCGCGCGCGAAAGGCGGCATGTCCACCGGGTTCGACCAGGCTTGGTACAAGCCGTCCACGGGACCGGTCGGGTGCTGACCGTCCCAGCTGACATCGAGTCGATGGCGGCGCGGGAAGCGGCGTGTGCGCGCGAAGACGACCAGCACGTCGTCGCAGACCGCTTCCATCGGAAAACCCATGGGCTCGACGTCCGGGCGGAAGGGGTTGGGCCAGCCGTGGTACGCGCCCTGCAGCGCGCCGTCGTTCTCCACTCGCACCGTGAGCTCGAGCTTGGGCAGGATCGACTGGCCGGGGCCCAGGCTGTCCTCGCACGTGATGCCCACGCTGGCGTTCGCGTGTCCGCGCGGATCGACGGAGGAGTAGAGCGTGCGCAGGAGCTCGGGGCCCTCCAGGGCCTTCAGCGCCGGGGCGTCGACGTGCAGGCCCGGGGCGTACACCCAGCTCTCGAACGCCAGACCCGGCCGCGCATCCGCGCCGATACGGACGCCAGCCTGCAGCGTCTGCTCCGCCCAGGAGGCGCTGATCCTCCCGCTGCCGCGCCAGGCACGGGGCGTCCAGAAGTCCTGGCCATCGCCGGGCTCGAAGCGGCTCGCGAACTCGAACTGCAGGTCCTCGACCTCGTGGTCGAGCGCCGGCACGCGCAGCGCGCCGTCGCGGACCCGGAAGCTCAGCTCGCCGCGCGGATCGAGCTCTCCACGCAGGTAGACGCTCCCGCGCGTGAACAAGGTGACGCGACCCCGAGGGGAGAGCGTGCGCAAGGTGTCGAATGGCTCGATCCTCGGGAAGTCCCACTGGTCGAGGCGCACCTCGTCGGAGATCGTGTTCAGCTCCAGCAGGCCGGCGGGGGAGACCAGGCCCGCGATGAAGATCTCGGTCGGGTTCGTCGCCTGGCGCGTCTTCGGCAGCACGAAGCGGCCTCCGATGCGTGAAGGGGCGTTGCGCTCGCCGCGCATCGAGACGTCCAGCACGCCGAGGCGGTGCTCCGCGCCGGCCGGATCGCGAAAGTCCACCTGCAGGCCACGGACGTGGACCGCGGGCAGGTCGAGCGGTCCGGAGCCGGCGTTCTCCTCGTCGGTCCCGTCGAGCAGCGCGCGCACGTCGGCGATCGCAGGCTCCGCGATCAAGACGCGCCCCTGGTCGACGTCGACGTGGCTGATCCGCACGCTTCCGTCCGACGTGAGGCTCGCGCCGACGTAGACCCGCTCGAGGAACAGGTGTTCGTGGCCCTGCTTGTGAACGCGCAGACCGTCCACGCGCAGCCCGGGGCCGAGCCAGTCGATGTGCACGCCGTCGATGCTGACGGAGCTGCCTAGAGCGCCGAGTCGCTTGCTGAGCTCCCCCTCGAGCTCGCGTCGTCCAATGTCGGTCCCCGCCAGAGTCAGGGCGAGCGCGAGCCAGGCCAGGGTGAGCCAGCCGACGATGCGCAAGGGCGTGAGGAGCAGCGCTCGCGCAACGCGCTGCGCGCGCGGAGTTCGGGGCGAACGAGAGGTGTCCTTGGAGGGGCTCATCGTTCGCGCACCAGGGGCGCTGCATCGACGTGCGCTGGCTCGCCGGCGCGCGTCCCGGCCGGCGCCGCCGGAGTCAGGATCACGTCCTCGCCGCCCACGTAGACGCGCGGTACGCGCTTGCCGACGGAGCAGGTCACCTCGTAGGCGATGGTCTCGGCCCGGCGCGCGACCTCGTCGACGCCGAGCGTGTGCTCGCCGTCCGTGCCGAAGAGCAGAACGTCGTCCCCGACGGCGACGTCTCGGATGCCGCCGACGTCGATGGTCGTGTAGTCCATCGAGACGCGTCCGACGATGGGGGCCCGCTGCCCGCGTACGAGCACCTCGCCGCGGTTGCTGAGGCGCCAGGCAACGCCGTCGTTGTAGCCGAGCGGGAGCGTGGCGATGCGCGTCGCGCGCGCCGCAGTCCAGGTCGAGTCGTAACCGACGCGCGCGCCCGCGGGCAGGTCCTTCAGGAACACGACCTGGGTGCGCAGACTCATCGCGGGGCGCAGCGCCGAGGCGTCCGGCAGCTCGCCCGGCAGGATGCCGTAGGCGCTGATGCCGGGACGGACCGTGTCGTAGCGCGGCGCGAGGTCGGTGAAGATGGCTGCGGAGTTCGCGGCGTGGACCCAGCCGAGCGCGACTCCGCGCGCGCAGGCGGCCGAGCGGACCTGTTCGAACGTGCGCATCTGGCGCTCCGTCTCCGGGTCGTGCGCGCCGCGCGACGAGCTGATGTGCGTCATGAGGCCAGCGAGCTCCAGGTGCTCGGCGGCGTCGATCGTCTGGAGCAGGTCCAGCGCGCGCTCGGGCAGGACGCCCAGGCGGCCCATGCCCGTGTCGATGTTCAGATGGACGCGCGCGCGGCGTCCCATGCGGCGCGCGAGCTCCTCCAGCATGCGCGCGCGGTCCGCCGAGTGCAGGCCCAGCTCGATCCCGTGCCGGAGCGTCGGCTCCGCCTCCTCGTCGACGATGGTCCCGAGGACCAGGATCGGAACGCGCAGGCCGCTCGCGCGCAGTTCGAGGGCTTCAGCGGAGGTGCCGACGCCGAGCGCGGCGACGCCGAGTCGCACCGCGTGGTGCGCGACGGCGACCGCTCCGTGACCGTACGCATCCGCCTTGACGACGAGCATGAGACGAACTCCAGTTCCCACCCGTCGACGAATGACGGACAGGTTGCTGGTGATCGCATCGAGATCGACCTCGGCCCGAACGCGGGAGGTGTTCACGACGTCAGACTAGCCCGTCCAGGAGGGGCGATCCATCCCGCGTGGGCTCGTGTCGAGCATCCCGGATACCCCTCGAATTCGAGCCGAATTCCCGGGTTTTGCGGGAAGCGGATCCTTGACTCGCCTCTCCGAGCCCGCCACTCTCTTCTTCGCGTACCGGATCTCGTAGGTTCCGTAGAACCCCTCGAGAACCCGTCCCTCACAAGGGCACTCAACGATTCACCATGGCTAAGAAGAAAGCATCGCGTAAGAAGGCCTCCAAGAAGAAGGCAACGAAGAAGAAGGCCGCCAAGCGTGGGAAGGCCAAGAAGTCCGGTGACCTGATCATCAGCAAGAGCCGCACCAAGGCCGCTGCTTCGATCAACGTCTCGGGCGACTTCTACATCGCGCTGGACGAAGCCGTTCGCGGTCTCATCGCGGGCGCCGAGGCGCGCGCGGACAGCAACAACCGCCGCACGCTGCGTCCCCACGACCTGTAGGCGCCAACGGTCACGCTCGGGGCTTCACGGTCCCGGCGGATCGAGTGCTACACGACCGTTGCCTCGTGCGACGGGACCTTCGACCGGCTGGTCGCTCCTTGGAGTGGCCGGCCGGTCGCGCGTTTCCGGCCGCCCCGCTGCCTTGTTCGGCTGAATCGTCGCGCGGGCTGCTCAGCGCCGCCGGACCTTGGCCGCGAAGGGGCGTAGGTAGAGCGGGAGCACCTGGTCGAAGGGCTGTGGGCCCAGGGCGCCGAGTCGTGCGGCGCCGAGCTCCAGAAGGCTCGTGGCGTCGGGAGGCGGCGTGGCGCGAAACCTCTCCCCGACGCTCTCCGCGAGCCCGGCGAGCTCGAGTGCGTGCGCGTCACCGAAGATCAGCGCATCGCCGTCCAGCTGCTCGGCGAGCTGCTCGTAGCGCAGGACGCACGGCGGCGCGAGGACCTCGACGCCAGTCTCCGTCCGTCGATAGTGCGCGTAGTACAGCTCCTGCTGCCGTGCATCCAGGAGGTGGACGCCCGTCCGGCCCGGCGCGAGCTCGCGCCCGGCGAGGGCTTCCCCCGAAGCTTCGCCCCGCAGCGCCGCGTCGGCGCCGCGCGCGAGTCCGAGGGCCGTCGCCACGCCGATGCGGAGTCCCGTGTAGGAGCCCGGCCCGGTCCCGACGAACACGGCGTCGATGGCTCGCGCGGAGAGCCCGCGTTCTTCGAACCAGCCCGCGAGGACCGGCAGGCAGTCGCTCGCATGGGCGCGCTCCGGATCGAGCGCGCTCGCGAGGACCTCGTCCCCGTGGCGCAGCGCGATCGACGCCTGGCGATGGCTGGTCTCGATGGCGACGTGCAGCATCGCGGGGACGCTCAGGCGCTGGCGGCGATCTCTTCGACGAGCACGTCGGCGATCTCGCGAGCCTGGGACTCGATGCGCTGGAGGTCGGGTCCCTCGACCATGACGCGCGCGAGCGACTCGGTTCCCGAGTAGCGCAGCAGGACGCGGCCCTCGTCCGCGAGCTCGGCCTCGACGCGCTGCACCAGGGCCGCGGTGCGATCGAGACCCTCGAGCGGGGGCTTGTCCGCGACGGGCACGTTCACGAGGACCTGGGGGAACGGGCGGTAGGGCGCGACCAGCTCGGAGAGCGGTTTGCCTGTGGCGCGCAGGACGCCGAGCGTGCGCAGGGCGGTGTACAGGCCGTCACCGATGAAGTGGATGTCGTCCCCGAAGATCACGTGTCCGGACTGTTCGCCGCCGAGGGGCAGCGACTCGCGGCGAAGGGCTTCGACGACGTAGCGATCGCCGACGGCGCACTCGATGATCGAGATGCCGACCTCGCGCAGGGCACGGTGCAGTCCGCGATTGCTCATCACCGTCGCGACGATGCGAGGGTCCTGCCAGCGGCCCGTGCGGGCCGCCTCCCGGGCGATCACGGTGAGGATGCCGTCCCCGTGCACGATCTCGCCGCGCTCGTCGACCAGGAGGCAGCGGTCGGCGTCGCCGTCGAGCGCGATGCCGAGGTCGGCGCGTCTGCTGAGGACCTCCCGCTGAAGCGCCTCCGGGTGCGTCGAACCGCAGCTCTGGTTGATGTTCTCCCCGTCGGGGGCGCAGTGCAGGGCGTGCACGGTCGCCCCGAGCTGCTCGAGCACCAGCGGGGCGAAGTGACTCCCCGATCCGTTGGCGCAGTCGATCACGAGCCGCAGGCCCCGCAAGTCGAGTCCCTGCGCGGCGTGCTCGATCAGGTAGTCGACGTAGTGGCGTTCGAGCTCGGGGTCGATGGCGAGGTCGATCTCCGCGAGCTCCGGCCCAGGCTCCGCGCGCAGCACGGCCTCGATCGCGAGCTCCTCCTCGTCTGAGAGCTTCGTTCCCGCGTGCGAGAAGACCTTGATCCCGTTGTCCTCCGCCGGGTTGTGGGAGGCGGAGAGCATCGCGCCGAGTCCGAACGGCAGCATGCGCGTGAGCAGCGCGATGCCGGGGCTCGAGATCAGGCCCGCGCTGACGACGTCGAAGCCGGCGGCGTGGAAGCCGCGCGCGAGAGCTGCTTGCAGGACAGGGCCCGAGGCGCGCCCGTCGTGTCCGAGCACGGCCCGCGGGCGTGAGCGGCCTGGGGGCGTCTCCGCGAGCGGTCGGTGGGTCTTTCCGATCGCGCGGCCGAGGGCCGAGACGGACTCCTCCGTGAGCCAGCCTTGACCGGCCCGTCCGCGGACGCCGTCCGTTCCGAAGATGCGCTCCACTGCCATTGGCTCAGTCTAACGCGGCGGCGCGACGCTCCTACTTGGGCGTCAGCAGAACCGTCGGCTCGCTCTTCAGTACCACGTCCAGGCGCGCCGCAGCGTCGAGGTCGCTCCCCGGGAAGAGCTGCTCCCGCCAGTCGCCTGGGAAGTCCCAGTAGATCGCGGCCACCCCGCCGGCCTCCGTCAGTTCGGAGACGTCGACGTAGGCTTTGAGGTGCTCGGCGGCGAACTCACGGATCTGGCGCCGCGTCTGCGAGTAGGCGTCGCTGCCGGCGGGGGAGTCGAAGACGCCGGCGGAGTTCAGCTCGAAGCGGATCTTCTGGGCGGACTGGTCGATCGTGAACGTGTTCGGGTCGAGGTCCGAGGTATCGGGGCGGAGGTTGACGACGGCGAGGTCGCGCTCCAGCTCGCCCAGCGCGACGGGCTGCGGCACGATCGGGAGCGTGACCGCGACGCGCTCGCCCGCGACGATCGAGATGCGCTGCTCCGCCATGGCCTCGGACACGCCGAGCAGCTCCTTGCGGTTCTGCCGGTCCATCGCCTGCAGGACGATGGGCTGCAGCTCGAAGGCGACCGAGCCGTCCTTGATGGCCTCGATCACGCTGCGCGGGCCCTCGATCGCGATCGAGCTCTGTCCCAGCTCCAGCTCCTCGATGCGCGCCGTGAAGTGCAGGTCGAGGTTCGCGTCGTCGACCGTCACGTTCTGCGGAGAGAGCTCGAGCGTGTGCTTCGCGAAGCGCTCCAGCTCGAAGCGCGGCACGGACGAGTCCTTCCAGGTGAAGCCGAGACCGGTCGTCCCCTGCACCCAGCTGATGCCGTCGATGCGCAGCTCGAACGGCCCCTCGGGTGCGTCGGCGGGTACGTCGAAGACCCCGCCTAGGCTGGCGAGCCGGTCGAGCTGGGCTTGTGTGCCCGAGACCTCGACGCGCAGCTCGTTCGCCGGCTGCGACGCGAGGTGGAAGCTGTCGTCCGGCATGCGGATGCGCAGCAGACCCGCCTGCGGCTCGATCCGCTTCGCGGAGGCCACCTCGACGATGCGCAGGCGGTAGTCGCGGGAAGAGACGATGTCCTGGTGCGCGAGGTAGACCATCCCCGAGGCGAGGGCGAGGCTGGACACCTTGCGCAGGAGATCGGTCGTGAAGAACTCCTTCAGCCCGAGCACGAAGCGCTCGAACGCAGGGCGATCCTGGGCCTGGTCCGGGCCGGCGACTCCCAGCGCGTCTCGCAGGTTGGCCTCGAGGTCGGCTGCCGGGATGTCGCGGTTCATGAACCCCTGGCGCGCGATCGAGATCTGGCCGGTCTCCTCCGACACGGTCAGCGTCACCGCGTCGGTCTCCTCCGTGAGTCCGATCGCGGCGCGGTGCCTCGTCCCGGTTGACTTCGACAGCGCGATGTTCTCGCTCAGCGGGAACAGGCAAGCGCCGGCCACGATGCGGTCGTCGACGATGACCACCGCGCCGTCGTGCAGCGCGCTGCCGGGGTGGAAAATGCTCTCGAGCAGCGTCGCGCTGATCTCCGCGTCGATGTGCTGCGCGTTGCTCGTCCAGGCGTCGAGCGGCGTGTCCTGCTGGAACGCGATCAGCGCGCCGTGGCGACGGGAGGCCATCGCGACCGACGCGTTCGCGATGCGCGAGAGCGAGTCCTTCTGCCCGCTGGAGAGCAGCTGCGCGAAGCGATTCTGCTGACCGAGGCGCGCCATCGCGCGGCGCAGCTCCGGCTGGAAGATGATCGTGAGGATCACCGCCACGTAGGGGATGACCCCTTGGATGATGTGCCCGAGCTCCTCGAGTTCGAGGTACTTCGACAAGCCCCAGAGGCCGATCGCGCCGACCAGGAAGGCGACTGTCAGACCCCGCAAGAGACCGCTGCCGCGCGTCGTCCGCAGGAACCGCAGGAACACGTAGATCCCGGTCCCGAGGATCAGGATCTGCAGGGTCCAGGATTGCGGGTCGGTCAGGAGCACGGGTCGGTCTCGGGCAGCGTGGAGCGCTCGCGTAGCGCTTCGGCGACGGCGCAGGCCTCGGCCATGACGGCGACGTCGTGGACCCTTACTACCCTTGCGCCGGCCGCGACGCAAAAGGTGATTGCGGCGGCGGTCCCGCCGACGCGCTCCTCGGGCACGTCGCGCAGCGCGTTCGCGCGCCAGTCGCTCGGCTCCTGGCGGCCCGTCACGTATCCGATGAACGACTTGCGCGACGGCCCGACGAGCAGCGGCAGGCCGAGCGAGCGGAGCTCCCCGAGGCGTCGCAGGAGGTCCAGGTTGTGATCGAGCTGCTTGCCGAAGCCGATGCCCGGGTCGACGAAGAGGCGCTCCTCCGCGATGCCCGCCTCGACGCAGGCCGCGGCTCGGGCACGCAGGAACTCCGTGACCTCGCTGACCGCATCGCCGTAGCTCGGAGCGACCTGCATCGTCTCGGGAACGCCCTGGCGGTGCATCAAGGCGTACTGGCAGCCCGCTGAGGCGACGACCTCGAGCATGCGAGGGTCGTCGAGGCCGGCGCCCACGTCGTTCACGAGCGTGGCGCCGGCGTCGAGGGCGGCTTCGGCCACCTCCGCGCGGCGGGTGTCGATCGAGAGTCGCGTGCAGCCCTCCGCGGCCAGGCCGGCGACGATCGGGAGCACGCGCTCCAGCTCCTGCTGCGGCGGCACGGGACGGGCGCCGGGACGTGTCGACTCGCCGCCGACGTCGAGCCAGGCCGCCCCTTCGTCGAGGAAGCGCAGCCCCGCCTCGATAGCGCGCTGCGGATCGATGTTCCGACCGCCGTCGGAGAAGGAGTCGGGCGTGGCGTTCAGCACGGCCATGATCTCGGGGCGGGGGAGCGCAGCGCTGGCGGCGGCGTGGGCGGCGAAGAGGGCGTCGAGGAGCGGCGAGCGCTGCGCGGCCGCGCGCAGCGCGTCGGCGTCGCTCTCGAACCAGCTCGCGCCGCTGCCCTCGAGGGGGCCATGATCGCGGGCGTGGGCGCGCAGCCAGGCCACGGCCTCTCCGTCGAGGGCGGCGGGGGAGAAGGCCACCCGCGCCGACCCGCGCGGCGCCCCAGCAAGCGCTCGGGCGCCCAGCGCGAGCGCCGGGCGCCCGAGGCGCGGATGCGGAGTGGCGTGGGGCGTCACGGCGCCCCGCTCAGGCGGGCGACGGAGCGGCGCCGCCGGGGAGCTCCCCGGGCAGGTCGCCGCGGCCGGCGTTCGGGTCCTTCTTCGGCGCGCCTGCCTTCGGGGCCGCCGGCTCCTCGGCCGGCGTCTCGGGCTCGGGGCGCAGATCATCGACGGCCATGCCTTCGAACAGCTTACGGATCTCCGCGGTGTTGATCGTCTCGTAGCGCAGGAGGGCCTGCGTCAGGCTCTCGATCTTCTCGCGGCCTCCGCCGACGATCTCGAGCGCGAGCGTGTAGGCATCCCGCAGGAGCTTCTGCACCTGCTCGTCGATCTGACGCGCGGTCTGCTCGGAGTGCCAGCGACTCGCCATCAGCTCCGTGCCGAGGAAGTCGGAGCCTTGACGCTCGGCGTAGTTGATCGGGCCGACGACGTCGCTCATGCCGAGCTCCGTGACCATCGCCCGCGCCAGCTCGGTGGCCCGCTTGATGTCGTCGGAGGCGCCGGCGGAGATGTCTCCGCAGAAGATCTCCTCCGCCGCTCGTCCGCCGAAGAGCACTGACAGCTGGCCGACGAGGCGGCGCTTCTGCATGTGGTAGCTCTCCTTCTCCGGGAGCATCATCGTCGAGCCGAGCGCGCGACCGCGGGGCACGATCGTGACCTTGTGGGGCGGATCGACGCACTCGATCTCGGCCGCGACCAGGGCGTGCCCCGACTCGTGGTAGGCCGTGATCTTGCGATCCTCCTCCTCGAAGCTGCGCGACTTCTTCTGGCGGCCGTAGCGCACCTTGTCGCGGGCCTCCTCGAGGTGCTCCATGTTGACCGCGTCGCTGCCGGCGAGCACCGCCATGATGGCGGCTTCGTTGACGGTGGCTGCAAGATCGGCGCCCGAGTAGCCGGGGGTCGAGCGAGCGAGCACGACGAGGTCGATGTCCTTGCTGGACTTCACCTTGCCAAGGTGGACCTTGAGGATCGCCTCGCGGCCGATGACGTCGGGCAGGTCGATGGTGACCTCGCGGTCGAAGCGTCCCGGGCGCAGGAGCGCGGGATCGAGCACGTCGGGGCGGTTCGTGGCGGCGATGACGATGATGCCCTCGTCGGTGCCGAAGCCGTCCATCTCGACCAGTATTGCGTTCAGCGTCTGCTCACGCTCGTCGTGGCCGCCGCCCATGCCGCTTCCGCGCCGACGACCGACGGCGTCGATCTCGTCGAGGAAGATGATGC
>CAYGST010000073.1:0-1423 GCA_964352415.1 uncultured Planctomycetaceae bacterium
GTCCGCGAGCAGGTCGTGCACGCGCACGTCGGCGCCCGCGCGCAGGAGCGCGGCGCGCGCGACGTCCGCGAGCCGGTGCCCCAGGCCGCGGCGGCGGCCCGAGGCCAGGACGAGGAGGACCCGGGCGCTCAGGCCTGGTCCCCCGCCGAGACCATCAGGTCGCTGACGAGCTTCGAGAAGCGCGCGGCGTCCGGCAGCGCGGAGCCCTCGGCGAGCAGCACCTGGCCGTGCAGGAGGTCCGCCCAGTCGTTCAGCTTGTCGGTCGCGCCGCCCGCGGCGTGCATGGCCTGCATGCGCTGGATCAGCGGGTGGTCGGGGTTGACCTCGAGGATGCGCGTGCTCGGCGCGTCCTGGCCGTGCAGCTCCTTCATCATGCGCTCCATGTGCGGGCGCGGGCCGCCCGACTCGCTGACGAGGACGCCCGGGCTGTCCTTAAGGCGCTCGGTGAGGCGCACCTCGCTGATCTTCGTGCCGTAGTGCTCGCCGAGCGCGGTGAGCAGGCCCTCGAACTCCTTGGACCTGGCCTCGAGCGCCTCGGCGTCACCGCCGAGCTCGAGCGTCGCGTCGTGGATCGACTTGAGCGGCTTGCCGTCGAACTCAGGCAGCGCGTCGATGACCCACTCGTCGATCGGGTCGGTCAGGAAGATCACCTCCCAGCCCTTCGCCTCGAAGGCCTCGAGGTGCGGCGTGGACTCGAGCGCCGCCGCGTCGGAGCCGAGCACGTAGTAGATCGCCTCTTGGCCCTCCTTGCAGCGCGCGACGTACTCGGGGAGCGTCGAGAGCTCGGCCATCGTGTCCGACTTGAAGAGGCACAGCTTGGCGAGGCGCTCGGAGTCCTCGGCGCGCTGGCAGAGGCCCTCCTTGAGGACGGGGCCGAACGAGGCCCAGAAGGTCTCGTAGGCCTCGCGCTCCTTCTCCAGCAGCTCCTCGAGGGTCGAGAGCACCTTCTTCGTCAGGCGCTTCTGGATCGCGCGCACGTGCGGGTTCGACTGGAGGATCTCGCGGCTGACGTTGAGCGGCAGGTCCGAGGCCTCGACGACGCCGCGCACGAAGCGCAGCCAGCCGGGGAGCAGGTCCTCGCACTCCTCACTGACCTGCACGCGCTTGACGTACAGGGAGACCTTCGACTTCGGCTCCTGGCCGCCGCCGAAGAGGTCCATCGGGCGCTGGGACGGCAGGTAGAGCAGCGCGGTGTACTCGAGCGTGCCCTCCGCCTTGAAGTGGATCGTCTTCGCGGGCGGCGCGAAGTCGTGCGTCAGGTGGCGGTAGAACTCCGCGTGCTCCTCGTCCGTGATGTCGCTCTTCGGCCGCGTCCAGATCGGCTTCTGCGAGTTGAGCGTGTCGTCGCCGAGCTGGATCGGGTACTCGACGAAGTCCGAGTAGCGCTTGACGAGCTGGCGCAGAAGGCCGCCCTGCGTGTAGT
>CAYGST010000073.1:1433-13739 GCA_964352415.1 uncultured Planctomycetaceae bacterium
CGCGAGCATGAAGCCCGTGTAGAAGCCGAGGCCGAACTGACGGATCAGCTCGGGGCTCTTCTCCTCGCCGCGCTCCTTCAGCTCCGCGAGGAAGCGGCGCGTGCCCGAGCTCGCGATCGTGCCGAGGCCGTTGACCAGGTCGTCGTTCGACATGCCGATGCCGTTGTCGACGATCGAGAGCGTGCGCGCGTCGGCGTCGATCTCCAGGCGGATGGCGAGCTCCTCGCCCTCTGGCAAGAGCGCGGTGTCCGTCAGCGCGGCGTGGCGCAGCTTGTCGAGCGCGTCGCTGGCGTTCGAGACGAGCTCACGCAGGAAGATCTCCTCGTGCGTGTAGAGCGAGTGGATCATGAGATCCAGGAGCTCCTGGACCTCGGCCTGGAAGGGCTGCGGTTCGGCGGCGGCGTTCATGGTGCGCGGGGCGATTCTGGTCCTGTCGGAGGGCGCGGCGGAGACTCCCGCCGGCGCGCGGGGGAAGGATTTTCCACCTCCAGGGGCCCAGGACAACCCCCAGAAGGCCGATGTCGGCCCGCTCCCCTCGCAACTCGCGCGATCGGGGGCCATAGGGGACGTCGGGCCACCCTCCGCCACCGGCTGGGATATCCTTGGGTGGCGGCCTGCTCGTGGGCCGCGCCGGCACCGCACCCCGGCCCCTCCCCCTGCACGACACCGACCGCATGAAGCTCAGCGCCCTCCTGTTGCCCGCCAGCGCCGGCCTCGCCGCCGCGCTCCTCCTCGTCCCGGGCACCGGGGACGCCTTCAACCTGCTCGGCGGGTCGCTCGACCTCGGCCAGCGCGACTTCCGCGTCCACAACAACTTCACGGACGCGTCGGCCAACGACAACCAGACCGCCGACCCGCAGTTCCCCGGAGCGACGGGCGCCGTGCGCGCGATCTGGGCAGCGGTCAGCGAGTGGGGCTCCGAGCTGCGCAAGGACGGCAGCGGCGACCCCAGCCAGCCGGGCGGCCTCGGCTCGGGCGGCGCGAACTTCGACTCGCACTTCCAGGGCCTCGCGCCCGATCCCGGCGGCGTCGACGACAA
Source organism: uncultured Planctomycetaceae bacterium (assembly GCA_964352415.1). Classification (GTDB taxonomy): domain Bacteria; phylum Planctomycetota; class UBA1135; order UBA1135; genus JABACD01. The sequence continues at coordinate 2,473 of CAYGST010000073.1, forward strand.
CGTCTTCTCCGAGATCGGCGGGCTGAGCGGCGGCACGCTCGCGTTCACGGAGCTGCCCACGTCCGACGGATGGCGCATCCGCTTCTTCCGCGACGTGACCTGGTACGACGGCCCCGGCCCGCCGCTCCAGCTCGGCAACGACCACAAGGACCTGCAGGGCGTCGCGACGCACGAGTACGGCCACGCGCTCGGGCTCGACCACAGCACGATCTCGCTCGACCTGACGATGTTCCCCGGCTCCTCGACCGACTTCTACGGCCGGCGCAGCCTCGAGGCCGACGACATCGCGGGCGTGCAGGCGATCTATGGCCCGAAGTCCATCACGAAGCCGCGCATCGAGAGCTACGAGCTCGCCGGCGCCCAGCTCACCGTGCACGGCGTGAACTTCGCCGCCAGCGGCAACGAGGTCTGGTTCACGCGCTCGAGCGGCCTTGGGGACGGGACGCCCGTGCAAGTCCTCGGCCTCGCCTCCAGCGCGAACGGCACGCGCATCGATCTGCAGGTGCCGGTCGAAGCCGGCAGCGGCGACGTGCTCGTGCGCGTGCCGGGCGTGACCGGCGACAAGCTCTCCAACGCCTATCCGTTCGACGTCCTGCTCGGGGACTGCCCTGGAGTGCAGGTGCTCGGCACGGCGAAGACCAACTCGCAGTCGCTGCAGGCCACCCTCATCCACGCGGGAACGCCGAGCGTGAGCTATGCCAACTTCGAGCTGAGCGTCCCGTTCGGCGGGATCGGCGGCGCGACCGCGATCCTCTTCTACGGGACGCAGCCGGCTTCCACGCCGTTCTTCGGCGGGACGCTGTACGCGGGCGGACCGCTCAAGCGCGCGATGACGATGACCTTCGGGACCTTCGGCGACCTCTACGCGTCGATCCCGGTCACGCCGGCGATGATTGGTCAGACGCGGGTCTACCAGCTCTGGTACCAGGACGGCGGCGACGCGAACGGCGTCGGGCTCTCCAACGGAGTGCAGGTCACGTTCTGCCCGTAGCAAGCGAACGACCGCCCGGAGTCGAACAGAGCGGGGGCCCGTCGATCTCTCGACGGGCCCCCGCTGACGTATCCGATGCGCTCGCCGCGCGCAGGCCGCGCCTTCCTACTCGACCGCCTCGCAGGTGATCGACTGCTCGAGGAACCCAGCCATGACGAGCACCTGCACGTTGGTCTCCGGCTCCTCGCCCTCAGCGCGCGGACGCGTCAGCGTCAGCATCACCTGGACGCGCTCGCTGGCCTTGATGTCGATGGTGTCGTGCAGCCGCCCCGCGCCGAGATCCCAGCGCACGCGCCCGCCGCCCTTCAGCGCCAGCTCGACCAGCGCGGACTCCATCTCGAAGCCCATGGCCAGCTCGTCCACGGTCATTCCCATGGCCGCGCGGTCCTTGATGTCCCGCGACAGGAGGCAATCGAAGGCCAGGTCGATCAACGCCAGCTTCTTGCCGTCGACCTCCTCGGTGCCGAGCCAGCGCGCCGTGACCTCGCCGGACTCCTCGCCTCCGAAGATCTGCTCGAGGTTCATGCCCACGCCGCAGCGCATGAGGCGCATGAGGTTGATGCCCTTGTCCGCGTCGAGCTGGTAGTCCGTGTCGCCGCCCGCGGTGAACAGAAAGCGCAGGACGCCGGGTGTGAGCGTCCACTCCGCGCCGATCTCGACCGGACCCTCAGGCAGGAGCTGGCGCAGGGAGAGGTCCGCCTCGAGGCCGGGGAGCGCTTCCTCCACGCCCTCCTCCGCGTCGTAGTAGCGACCGTAGTTCCCGTCCTCGGGGACCCACGTGAAGACCACGCCGGTGTCGACGATGGAGCCCGCTCCCTGGAACTTGGCGTCCTTGGTCTGCTGGCGACCGAGGGAGCGGGTCGTCTCCGCGCTGAAGGTGCTCTGCTCGTAGTAGCGACGCACGACGCTCGGCCGGCCTGCCTCCGCCTCCCGCAGCTCGTCGGTGACCCGCAGGCGGACGCGCGTGCTCAGGTCGAACAGTCGCTGCGACATCGTGGACTCCCCGTTGACCGATTGCTCCATGCGCTCGGCCGTCAGCGTGTGCTTGCCGAGGATCGAGCGCTGGACGCGCGCGCCGGGGGTCGGCCGCCAGGCGAGGCTGTCCGCCTGGGGGGCGGGGGTCGACGCGGAGAGCAGCGCGAGCAGGCTCGGGAGGATCAGGGTCTTCATGGTCTTGGTTGTCATCGAGGCCGGGTGCATCAGCCGTTCTTCTTGACCGTCGGGCCCTTCTTCTTCGAGCCGCCGGCGGCCGGGCCGACGCCGTCCTTCTTGCCGTTGATGTACTTGCCGCTGTCGGGCTCGTTGATCGTGCCGTCGCGGTTGAAGAAGACGACATCTCCGCTCAACTGCCCGTTGACGAGGACGGTTTCGACCTTCTTCTGTCCGTTGTTGAACCACTCCGAGTAGTCGCCGTGCTTGACGCCGCCGACGTAGGAGCAGTCGTACTTCTTCTGGCCGTTGTCGAAGAAGCCGACCCAGGCTCCGATCGGCTTGCCCTCGATGTACCGACCCTTGCCCTCGAGCTGGCCGTTCTCGTGCCAGTACTTCCAGTCGCCGCTCTCCTTGCCGCGATCGAACTGGCCTTCGAAGTACTTCGCCCCGCTCGGGTGGTAACGCACCCAGTCCCCGGTCTGCTGGTTGTTCAGGAAGCGGCCCTCGGCAAGCTTCGAGCCGTCGACCGTGTAGTTGATCCAGGCGCCGGTCTTGCGCCCGAGGGTGTACTCGCCCGTCGCCTGAGGTTCGCCGTTCGTGAACCACGCGCTGAACTTGCCGTGACGCTCTCCGAGCAGGTAGTTCGAACGCTCGCGCACGGGCCCGCCATCGGGGTGCCAGTAGGTCCACTCCCCCGTGCGCTGTCCGTGCAGCCAGTCGCCCTCCGAGAGCGGGCCGCCATCCTTGCGCCAGTACTTCCAGTGCCCGACTTTCTCGTACTCGGAGAAGCCGCCCACGTAGGCCTTGAGGCCGTTGGCATGCCATCCGCGCCAGAGGCCGTCGCGGCGCCCCTTGAACAGCCGGCCGGTGCGCGCGACCTCGCCGTTGTCGTGGTGGAGCGTGACGAGTTCACCGGGCCCGTCCGGGATCGGCGCCTCGTCGGCCTCCTCCTGGGTACCGTCCTGGAGCAGGACAGCGGGCGGAGCCGGAGCGGCGTGGGCGAGGGCGAGGGCGAGGAGTCCGCCGGCTAAGCCGGCGGAGAGGGTGGGGAGCAGCATGAATCAGGGGGCGAGGTGGGCGTTCTCGAGGCGAGTCGGGCTCAGTCTACGGAATCGCTCGGGCCACGTTGGTCCGCTCTCTCCCTTCGGTCGGCGCCCCGGCGTTCTCAACGCGGAGTCGCGAAACCGTGCCGCGGAGCTCCCAGCGGCTGGTCCACCGCGCCCTCCGAGACCCACCAGGCCTCGATCTCCGCGGCGCCAACACCGCTGCCCGACGTTGGCAGCGCGAGCACCGCGAGTAGCCGGTACGGGCTGCCGGCGAGGTCCGCTTGCGACGGCGAGCGGCGCCCGCCCGGGTGGGAGTGCCAGGCCCCGAGCACCTCGAGGCCCCCGGCGCTCGCCGCGCGCTCCGCCGCCAACTGCGCGACGGGGTCGACGCGGAAGCGCGCCGGTCTCGGGTCGACGTTGCGCGCCCCGATCGCGACGTGCACCTCGGCGCAGTCCGAGCGAACTCGGCCGAGCAGCAGACCGCAAGCCTCCGCTGGCGCCGTCGCGCGCGCCTCGCGCGCCAGCTCCATCGCGAGCCCCGGCGGAACGGACCAGACCGTGACCGCAGCCACGTGCTTCACTCGGTGACCTTCTCGCCGTTCTCGTAGCGGCCGCTCCAGGCCTCGAGCACGTCGCCCTCGGCGTCCCAGAGCGTCCACTCCCCGTGACGGGCGTCGGCCTTCATCCGACCCTCGGAGGCCTTCACCCCGTTGGGATGCCAGGTCGTCTTGGGCCCCTCCAGCACGCCGTCCACGTACACCTGCTCGGACTTCGGACCGCCGCCGTCGTAGTAGCTGCGATGCGTACCGATTGCCTTGCCGAGGGCGAAGTCCCCCTCGAAGACGAGAATCTCCTGGGCGTTCCAGCGCTGCACCCGGCCGTCGAACTCCCCGCCCGCGTAGTGCTCGACGCTCGCGAGCAGTCCGGCCTCTCCCCACTGACGCCACTCGCCGACTCGATCCCCCATCTCGAACTGCCCCTGCAGGTGCAGATCGCCGGACTTCCAGTACTGACGGAACGCGCCGTCGCGCTTGCCCTCGACGAAGGTCGTGTCCAGGCCCAGGCGCCCCTGCCCTTGCCACTGGCGCCGAACGCCGTGGCGCTTGCCGTTCTTCCAGCCGTTGTGCTCGAGGGGCAGGCCGCGCTTGCTCCAGATGAACTCCTCGCCGTTCTTCTTCCCCTGGCTCCAGATCACGCGCTGGTTCAGCGTGCCTTCGCCGAAGAAGACGTACTCCACTCCGTCGAGCGCGCCGTCGACGAACGGCTGCACCTTCCAGACGGGCCCGAGGGCGTTCCAGCGCACCCAGCGTCCGACGGGGAAGTCGAGCTCGAGCTGGCCCTCGAGCTTCTGGATGCCGGACTCGTGCCACTCCTGGAACATGCCGTCGACCTTGCCGAGCTGAAACTCCCGACGGCGCTCCAGCTGGCCGTTCTCGAACCAGCGCCACTCAGGGCCGTGTGCCAGCGGCGAGTCGCCGGAGGTCGTCGTTCGGTGGCCCTGCAGTCGCAGCCCTCCGTCCGGATAGCGTTCCTCGTAGAACTGCACGGCGATGCCGCTCCACTCCGTGAGCGGCTCGAGCCGCTCGAGCGACGGGTCGGGACGCCCGCTCGCCGCGGGCAGCTCTTGGGTCAAGACGAGACCCTCGAGTTCGGGAATCTCCGCCGGGTCAGGAGCTCGCAGCGACGAGTCCACCAGCGCCGAGTCCGCTTCGCTCACCTGGACCTGCAGGCTCGCCAGGTCGGGGGCGCCGCCGCCCGAGGGCGGCGCGAGCGCCTCGGCCTCGGCCTCCGTGCTCGCGGGGGCGGTCGGCGTCACGACCGGCTCGCCCGAGCCGCAGCTCGCGCCGGTCAAGGAGGCCAAGAGCGCAGCCCCGAGGAGGAGCGGAGGACGGAAGTCGAGCGACTTGGGAGCGAGCATGTGCGAGGTGAGAGGGTCGGGGGTGAGGCCGGTCGCAGCCCGCAGAGCGTTACGGTGCCACAGGCCGCGCGTTGGTCGAACTCAGGCCCCCGGGGACGGCTGCGCCTCGCGCGGCCCGACCATCTCGCCCGGGACGACGGCCTTGTCGAACTCCTCGCCCGTCAGGAACCCGAGCTGCTCGACCGCCTCGCGCAGCGTGAGGTTCTCGAGGTACGCGGTCTTCGCGACCTTGGCCGCGTTGTCGTAGCCGATGTGACGGTTGAGCGCGGTCACGAGCATGAGCGACTGGCGCATCAACGAGTCGACGCGGTCAGGATCCAGCTCGAGGCCGTCGATGCACTTCTCACGGAAGGAGTCGCAGGCGTCCGCGAGGAGGCGACTCGACTCGAGCACGTTGTGGATCATGACCGGCTTGAAGACGTTCAGCTCGAAGTTGCCGAGGCTGCCCGCCATCCCGACCGTCACGTCATTGCCCATGACCTGCGTGCACACCATCGTCATGGCCTCGCACTGCGTCGGGTTGACCTTGCCCGGCATGATCGAGGACCCGGGCTCGTTCGCGGGCAGCTTCAGCTCGCCGAGCCCGCAGCGCGGACCGGAGCCGAGCCAGCGAATGTCGTTGGCGATCTTCATCAGCGCGGCCGCGGCCGTCTTGAAGGTGCCGTGCAGGAAGACGAGCGCGTCGTGCCCGGCCAGCGCGGAGAACTTGTTCGGCGCCGTGACGAAGGCGAGGCCCGTCTCGTCGGCGATCTTCTTGGCGACCAGCTCGGCGAAACGCGGATCGGTGTTCAGGCCGGTGCCGACCGCGGTGCCGCCCTGCGCGAGCTCGAACATGGCCGGCAGCGCGCTCTTCACTGCGCGACGCACGTCGCGCAGCTGCTGGACATAGCCGGAGAACTCCTGACCGACGGTGAGCGGCGTCGCGTCCTGCAGGTGCGTCCGTCCGATCTTCACCGTCTCGCTCCAGAGCTCGCCCTTCGCCTCGAGGGCCTTCTCCAGCGCGCTGATCGCGGGCAGCAGGCGGTGCACCGTCTCCTCGGCGGCCGCGATGTGCATCGCCGTCGGGAAGGTGTCGTTCGAGGACTGCGCGCGGTTGCAGTGGTCGTTCGGGTGCACCGGCTCCTTGCTGCCGAGCTCGCCGCCGAGGATCTGGATCGCGCGGTTCGAGATCACCTCGTTGGTGTTCATGTTCGTCTGCGTGCCCGAGCCCGTCTGCCACACGACGAGCGGGAAGTGGCCGTCGAGGTCACCGGCGATCACCTCGTCCGCAGCCTGCAGCAGCGCGTCCTGCTGGGGCTTCTCCAGCATGTCGAGCTCTCCGAGCTCGATGTTGGCCAGCGCCGCGCACTTCTTGACCACGCCCAGCCCGCGGATCATCGGGCGCGTGAAGGTCTGTCCGCCGATCTTGAAGTTCTCGCGCGAGCGCTGGGTCTGCGCCCCAAAGAGGGCTTCGGTCGGGACTTCGATCGGGCCCATCGAGTCGGATTCGGTGCGGGTGCTCATCGGTGCTTCGGCGGTGGTCGGCCAGGGGCTCGCGCGGCTCCGGGTGGCCTCGCGGGGGGTGTCCAAGTCGCGAACTGTACCCGCCCTCGCCGCCGGGGCTCAACCCCCGCGGGCGTTCCCGGCGGCTCGGGTGCGCCCGTGACCGGGCGTGCGGCGTTCGCAGCCTCGCTGCGCGCCGGAGCGCCTCGTCCGGCGGCAGGTCTGGCCCCGCGCCCGAGCTGGCTCGGGCCGCGCCGCGGCGTGCGCGAAGAGCGCCGCGCTCCGTCGTTCACGCGCGACGCGCGGCGCCTGTCAGACGTCTCCGAAGCCCGGTTCAGACGTCGCCGAAGTACTGCTCGCGCGCCTTCTCCCACCAGTCCCGCCAGGCCTTGACGCGCTTCGAGCGCTCCGCTGCCTTCGCGTTCGGGTCGAAGCGGAAGTCGCGCCCCGTGATCAGGTGCAGGGCAGCCATCGCCGCTTCGCGCACGACGGCTTCCTCGTCGTCGAGCCCGTTGATCAGCGGCTCGATCGAGAGCGGCGATGCGAGGTCGCCGAAGACCCGCGCCACCGCCATGCGCACGAAGACGTCGTCGTCTCCGAGCAGCGGAATGAGGTGCGGAACGACTTCGGGGTCCCCCGTCTCGCCGAGCGACTGCACGGCGTTCCAGCGGGTTCCTGCGACGTCGCTGGTCAGGTCGGCGAGCTCGACCGTCCACTTCGGCCCGACGGGAGCCTGGACCTGATTGGGCGCGGCGGCCAGCGCGCGGCCGTCCATCTCGAGCTCGGCGCGGTCGATGCGGCCTGAGAGCGCGTCGAGCTCCTTGCGCGACTTCATGCTCTGCGCCATCAGGTCGTCGAGCCGGCGATCGCGGTCACGGCTCCCATCCTGCTGCGACTGGTCGATCCTCGCGAGCGCCTCGTCGAGGCCCGCGACCTGCGTGCGGGCGACGAGCAACTCCTCGCGCAGTTCGCTCAGCACGCTTTCGAGCTCGGACTGGCTCTGCTGGACGCGGACGCGCAGGCGCGACTCGAGGTCGTCGTCGCGACGCTGCGCGCTCAGGCTGATCGAGTCGAGGTCCGCGCCGAGGGTGCGCAGCTCGTTCTCGAGGGAGCCGCGCAGCTCGGCGTCACGCTCCTCCATGGCCTGCAGCTCACCGGAGAACGCCCAGGCGCCGGCCCCCGCGACGAGCAGCGCCACCACGCCGATCCAGGCACCGCTCGATCCGCCAGCGGGCGCCGCGACGGGCGCCACGCTCGCGGGTGCGCCGGGCTGCGCCGCCGGACTCGGGCCGCGACCGCTCGGCCGGCCCGCTCCCGGACCGACTCCGGCGCTCAGCCGCGTCGCCTCCTCTTCCGTGGCGCTCATCAGGGCTTCGCAGGTCGCGCAGATGACGCGGCCGTTGCGGAGGAACGCCTTGCCCTTGGCGAAGTCGCTGTCGGGCACGGACTCGTTGCAGAGGTCGCAGAAGTGGATCTTCATGGGGTCGGGGAAGGAACACTCGGGATCGGCCGCCGGTCTGCGGCCGCCACGCGGACGGGAGCATCGTACGCTTGCAACCGTCCCGGGGAAGGATCGGCTATCCTGTCCAGCCGTGGGGGCGGACCGGCGCACAGCCGGCCAGCCGGAAGCGCGCCACGGCCGAACGGACGAAGCGAAACTGTACTTGCCGTGAACCTCTCGCAAGACTTGCTGCACACCCTCGACGGGCTGGGACAGGACTTCCTGCTGCGGTTCTACGAGACGGAGCTGGATCGCCACCCGACGAACCTGGAGGTGCTCGCCGAGCTCGGTCAGCTCTACACCTCCCGCGGCGAGTGGACACGTGGTTTGGAGGTGGATCAGCGCCTCGTGAGCCTGATTCCCGACAATCCGACCGCCCAGTACAACCTGGCCTGCTCCCTCGCCCTGCTCGGCCGGACCGAGGACGCGCTCGAGACCCTGGAGCACGCGGTCGACTGCGGCTTCGAGGACCCGCGGCTCCTCGCGGAAGACGAGGACCTCACGTCCCTCCGCGAGGAGCCGCGCTTCCTCTTCCTGCTCGAGCAGCTGCGCTCCGACGCCAGCGAGGTGTAGCGGAGTACTCCCGCCCCGGGCGGCTTCGCCGTTGTTGGGCCAGCGCGCTGGCCGGCTCAACGCATCGGATCCGACTGGCGCTGACTCCACCACTCGTTCCACTGCTCGATCGAGGCCTCGCGCTCCAGCTCGGGAGCGTTCGCGTCGTAGCCGAAGCGCTCGTGCGTGGCCTCGTAGAGCGTCTGGCCGCAGATGGCGCGCACCATGACGCGCTCGTCGTCGAGGCCATTGATCAGGTGCGGGACCATCGACCAGTCGCCGAGGCGCAGCAGGGTGCGCGCGCGCTCGAGCGCGACGTCGGAGTCCTTCAGCTCGGGCCACGGGAGCTCGCGCAGCGGCTCGACCAGGCGCGCGTCGCGGGTCGCACCGAGCGCAGCGAGCGCAGCGCCGGCGACGTCCGCCCGCGGGTCGTTGACCATCTCGATCAGCTTGTAGTAGGCCGGCTCACCGACGCGCGCGAACCACTGGATCAGCTCGACACGCTCGATGCCGTGGGTCCACGGGAGTCGCTGCGCGTTCTGGTCGATCTTCTCGGCCAGCTGCGGCGTCGGCTGCATCCACAGGCCCTGGGTGTGCTTGGTCGGATTCGGATCGTTCGGGTCGACGGTGACGCAGGAAGCGAGGGCGACGAGCAAGAGCGGAACCAGCTGGAGGAGGCGGCGCATGGGGAGCTGCGGAGGGTCGGGCCGTGGAAGCGGCGTTGGAGAGAGGTCCGGACCCTTCGCTCATCGGCCGAAGCCCCAGCGGGCTTGATGCCCCGAAACCCATCGAACCCAGATCGAGGACGGCTCAGGAGCGCCCCGATAGCCCCGGACCCCGCCGCGCCCCGTCGAGGGCCCCCAGCGCGGCCGCGCCGAAGAGCCCCAGGAGGCCCGCGACCAGCCAGCGCCAGGCCCCTGGAGCGGGCCGAGAGCCCTCGTCCTCCACGACCCGGGTCTCCGTCGCGGGAGTCTCCAGCCCCAGCGGATCGACGCGGCGAGCGCCGCCGGGCAGGAGCTCCGCGGCGCACGGCAGGTCCAGGCCGCTCTGGCCGAGCACCGCGCCCGTCCGCTCGTTCGAAAGGACGGCGAAGAGCGGCATGGCCCCCGGACGCTGCTCGAGGAACGCGGGCAGCGGACCTTCCCGCGTGGCGCGCGGATCCGCGAGCGCTGCGCCCGCGGCGGCGGACAGGGTCAGCTCACCGAGCGCCACCTCGAGGGCCCCGGGGTCGAGCGGATCCACCGGCAGCTGCGCGAGAATCCGCGCGCTCACGGAGGGCGGCCACCCGGGCGGCACGTCGTCGAGGATCACCCGCTCCCCGCGCACGGCCAGGCGCGGAGCGACCTCGGCGTCCGTCCGCGCGAGCCGGCGCAGGAGCGGCGCGAGGAGCGCCGCTCCGTCGGAGCCCGCGTAGCCCGGCGCCCATCCAGCGAGCGGCGCGCTGGCCCAGGCCGCGACGCGCCCCGCGCCGACGCGCCACCAGGCGAGGACCGGATCCCCCTCCTCGCCATCAACCACGAGGACATCCGCGCCCGGCCGCGCCTCGCAGCGGAACAGGCGCAGGTGCTCCGGCCACGGGCGCACGTTCTGCCCCCAGCTCAGCGCGAGGTCGCGCGTCTCGAGGAGCGCGCCGCCCGAGGTCGGCGAGACCGCGAAGCGGCCCTCGCGCATCCGGCGGCCGAAGACTTCCCGCTGGAAGAACTCCATGAGGTCCGAGCCCTCGCCCGCATCGTGCAGCACCTCACCGGGCGCCAGGAGCGCCGCGAGGAACTCGCGGTCGGGGTCGTCCCCCGCCGCGACGACGACGAAGCGTGAGTCCCCGCGGGTGAGCGCTTCGACGATCGGCAACGCGCGCCGACGGACATCGTAGGCGAGGTCGTCCTTGCCATCGGAGAGCAGGAACACGAGGCCGTCGCGCTCCTGGTCCGCGCGCTGCTTGGCGAGCCACTCGAGCGAGTAGAGCACCGCCGTGGCGCCGCTCGGCACGCGCGCCGCGAAGAGCCGCTCGATCTCGTTCTTCGGCAGGTAGACGCCCCGCACGGAGAGCGCGGTCAGCCCCGTCACCGTGGTGAAGGCCAGCATGCCCAGCTGGGTCCAGCGCTGGAGCTCCTCGGGGTCGCGCGACGCGCCGTCGGTGAAGTCGCGGCCGAAGATCAGCGAGCCGAGCCAGGTCACCGTGATCGCGGCTCCCACGAGCATGAAGATCAGCCCGGAGGGCGTCTTCAGCCGCCGCAGCTGGCGCCGCAGCCCGCCGCGCAGCTTCATCGCCGCCAAGTGCCGCAGCGCCGGGTCCCCGAGGATCACTGCCATGTCTCGCCGTCGGGAGGGACGCCCCCTCCCAGCTCGCGACGCTCGCCGGTGGCCGCCATGAAGATCTCCTCCAGGCTGGACGAGCTGTCGGGCGAGAGCGTCGCGCGTGCCTCGGCCAGGGTCCCCAGGAACACCCGCTTGCCGTGGTCGAGGATCAGCAGCCGGTGGGCCAGCGCCTCGATCAACTCCAGCAGGTGCGAGGAGAGGATCACCGCGGCGCCCTCGGCCGCGATGGCCCGGATGGCCTCCTTGGCCGAGCGGATGCCGCGCGGATCGAGACCGGAGAGCGGCTCGTCCATCAGGACCACCCGCGGC
>CAYGST010000074.1:0-13686 GCA_964352415.1 uncultured Planctomycetaceae bacterium
GCTGGCGCTGGCTCTGCCTGGCGCTGCTCGTCTTCTCGTCGGCCTGCTCCACGCAGCCCGACAAGCGGGTGTTGCAGCTCCTGAACACCTCCGGCTTCGGCAAGAGCTACACCGGCAATGCGGAAGAGGAGAACTACATCACCATCGGGGACACCCTGGCGATCACGGACACCTACCAGCCGCAGGACCTCCAGGCGAACGAACGCGTCGCCATCGACGGAACGGTCCTGCTGCCCATCATCGGCGCCGTCAACGTCGCGGGCATGACCCGCACGGAGATCGAAGCGCTCTTGATGGACAAGTACAGCCCGTACTACGACCTCCTCGATATCAAGGCGAGGATTGTGTCCACGTCGGGCAAGTACTACTTCATCTTCGGAGAGGTCTCCTCCGAGGGCCGGCAGGTGCTCGAAGGCGACTGGACCATCTGGGAGGCGGTCATGGCGGCTGTCCCGGACGACGAGACGGCCAACCTCGGCCGCGTCAAGCTCATCCGGCCCGACCCGCGGGACCAGCTGATCGTCTACGTCGACATCGGTGAGGTGATCGAGCGGGGCGACTCGACGTACAACATCAAGGTGAAGGAGCTCGACATCATCTACGTGCCGCCGACGATGCTGGCGCAGGTCGGCTACTTCATCAACACGTTGCTGTTCCCCGTCAAGATCGTGCTCACCGGCCTCAGCGAGGCTGCCCGTACGCTCGCCAACCTGAGCGTGGTCGGCGCGAACCGCCAGGGACGCTTCGTCAACCAGGGCGTCTTCTAGCTCCCCTCGATGAATCCTCACCACGAACCGCACGGCGCACCTGCGCTCCAGGCGACCCCCGAGCGCCGCTCCACGGTGGGGCGCTAGCGGAGGCTCCGGAGATGGCAGCGCAGATCGAAGGACCGGGGCAGATCCAGGAGTTCCTGGACATCCTCAAGCGCCGGAGGTGGCAGATCCTGCTTCCGGCAGCCTTCCTCATTTCACTCGGCGTGGCGTTTGCCGTGGTCGTGCCCAAGAAGTACCTGGTCAAGACCCAGGTCGAGCTGCGCGAGCTGTTCCTCGACGACGAGCAGCGCGGACAGGCGCGCGACCAAGCACGCGGCATCGCGGAGAACGCACCCGAGCAGATCCGCTCCCCGAAGCGCATCCAGGAGGTGCTCGAAGGGCGCAAGTGGGCCGACTACCTGACGCTCGAGGACGCGGAGAAGGCGGATTACAACGAGCGTGTACGTGACAACCTCTCCGTGATGGTGCCGCGCTCGTCGGGGAAGTCGGGGTCGTCCTTCGTCACGATCGAGTACCGCGACGTCGACAAGGAGCGCGCCCAGCAGCTCTTGAAGTCGCTCCGCGAGACCTGGATCACCCAGGTCGTGGAGCGCGAGCGAACTCGCTACAACGTCGAGTACAGCAACCTGCTGGAGCGGCAATCGGAGCTCGACAAGGAGTACAAGAAGCTCAAGCGCGAGCAGCAAGAGCTCTTGACGGAGCACGACATCTCGCCGACCCAGCCGGCGCCCGGTCAGAACCAGCAGCGCATCGAGGATCCGACAGTCGTCCGCTTCCAGGAGAACACCGATCGCCAAGAGGAGGTCGAGCTCGAGCTCGCGACGAAGTCCCAGCAGCTGCGCCTCGCCGAGACGCAGCTCGCCGAGACCGATCCGGAGGTGCCCAAGACGCGCGTCACCGAGGGCAATTCCTTCCAGAGCGAGCTCTCGGATCTCCTGAAGCAGCAGCTGACCCTCGAGCAGCAGCTCGACGGCATCACGCCGGAGCACCCGCGCTACAAGCTGGTCAGCAAGCAGCTAACGGACCTCGAGGAGCGCATGGAGGCGCTCGAGCTGCGCCGGACCGGGACCGAGGTCAGTCAGGACTTCGAGGCCAACCCCGTCTACCTGGCGCTCGAGAACCTGATCCGCGGGCTCGAACTCGACATCGGTCGACTCGAGGCCGAGAAGGGGGGTCTGCGGCTCGCGATCGAGCAGAACCGGCGCGACCTGCTGCGACTCACCCAGTCCTACAACGAGTTCGATGTCCTCACCGACAAGACGAACATCGTCAAGGCGACCCTCGAGGAGATCCGTCTCGAGCTCGAACAGAAGCGTCTGCGCCGCGACGTCATCTACGGCGCCGCCGGTAACCCCTTCCAGATCATCCAGGAGGTCCAGCCGCCGCTGCGACCGACGGAGCCCGACCCGATCCTGATCGTGCTGTTCTCGGTCGTCCTCGGCCTGGGCATCGGGCTCGGCTCGGCGTTGATCGCGGAGTTCAGCAAGAGCTGCTTCCGCGGCGCCTCGGACCTCAACCGCGTCCTGGTCGTGCCGGTGCTCGGCGTCATCAGCCCGATCGTCACGCGGATCCAGCGCCGTCGTCTCTTCATGCGGCGCCTGGCCCTCGGCTCGATGAGCTTCGGCCTGATCTCCGTCGTGCTGTTCGTCACCTGGGCCTGGGCCAACGAGCCCGACCTGCTCGGCGACCGGGTCAACGAGACCATCGCGGACTTCCGCGAGCTGTTCCTCTAAGGGCGAGGCGAAGAGGCGCAGCCCGAGGGGCGCTGAACCGAGACACTCATGCGGGACATCATCGTCAGCCTCGTCCTGGTCGCGGTGATGCCGACGTGCTTCCGTAAGCCGTTCGTCGGGCTGCTGGTGTTCTCGCTGCTCGCGTACATGCGCATCCAGGACCTGACCTGGGGCTTCGCGCGCGACATTCGCTGGTCGTTCTACGTCGCGATCATCACGTTCTCGGGGTTCTTCGTCTCGAGCCGCGAGCGCAAGTTCATGATCACCGAGCTCAGAACGATCATCATGATCGTCCTGGTGGCGCTGATCGGGCTATCGATCCTCAAGAACCGCGGTCCCGATCCGCGCGACCTCCCGGGCTTCGTCGAGTACGTGAAGATCATCGTGATCGCGCTGTTCACGACGGGCATGGTCAACACACGCGACCGGCTGCGGATGCTGGTCTGGATCATTGCGCTCTCGTTCGCGTTCTTCGGCTTCAAGAACGGGCTCATCGGGATCGCCTCCGGGGGAACGGCGGAGATCCTCGAAGGGCCGGGCGGCATGCTCAAGGACAACAACGACTTCGCTCTCGCGATGGCGATGAGTGTCCCGATGCTCGTGATGCTGGCGCTCTCGGAGAAGCGTGAGATCCTGCGCAAGTCGCTGCTCGCCTGTGTGCCCCTCACCGTGATCTCGATCGGCCTGACGCACTCGCGAGGTGGCTTCCTCGCGCTGATGGTCTCGGTCCTGATCATGATCTTCCGGTCTCGCAACAAGATGGCGGGAGTCGCGCTCCTCAGCCTGGCTGGCATCGGCGGACTGCTGCTGGCGCCCGCCGAGCTGACGAATCGGATCAAGTCGATCCAGGACTACGAGGAAGACTCGTCGGCGAACGCGCGCTTTGCCGCCTGGCGAACGGCAGCGGTGATGATCCAGAAGAACCCGATCTTCGGGGTCGGCTTCGGACACTTCCAGGACAACTACCACCGCTACGACCCGGCCAACACCGACGCCTCGCTGAAGAAGACGAAGGGCTACGTCGCGCACAACAGCTACCTGCAGATCTGGGCGGAGTGCGGCTCACCGGCGTTCTTGCTCTACATGACCTTGATCGCGCTCAGCCTGATCGACCTCTGGGCGGTCAGGGCGCAGGCGAGCTTGCGCTACCATTCGAGCTGGATCCTGAACTACGCGACGATGTTCGAGGCGTCCATAGCGACCTTCGTCGTCGGCAGCGTGTTCTTGAACCGCGCGCACTTCGACCTCTTCTACCACTGGGTCGCGATCGTCCTGTGCTTCACGACCGTCGCGCGCCAGCACATGACCGACCCCAAGCTCTCTCCGCGTCGGCAGAAGGGCCGCGGCGTGCTCCAGCCGGTCGCCAAGTCCGGCTTCGGCCAACGCGCGCCGAGCAACGGCTTCGAGCGGCGTCCTGTCGCCGGGAGCACGTTCTAGCTCATGTGCGGCTTCTGCGGCTTCGCGCTGCGCGACGCGCGAGCGCCCTTCGACCGCGCGCGCCTCAAGGCGATGGCCGACACGCTCGTCCACCGCGGGCCCGACGACGAGGGCCTCGAAGGTCGTGAAGGCGTTGCGCTCGGCTTCCGGCGCCTCTCGATCATCGACCTCGCGGGCGGCCACCAACCGATCTGGAACGAGACCAGCGACGTGGCCGTTCTCTGCAACGGCGAGATCTACAATTTCCGCGAGCTGCGCGCGGAGCTGGAGGCCAAGGGCCACTCCTTCCGTACGAACTCGGACGCGGAGACGCTCGTGCACCTCTACGAGGAGCTGGGCGCCGGGTTCCTCGAGCGCCTCGTCGGCATGTTCGCGGTCTGCATCGCGGACTTCCGCGAGCCGCAGCGTCCTCGCATCCTCCTCGCGCGGGATCGTCTCGGGATCAAGCCGCTCTTCTGGACGGAGACCGACGAGGGGCTCTTCTGGGGCAGCGAGCCGAAGGCGCTGCTGGCGAGCGGCGCGCAGTCGCGGCGCATGCGCGGCGAGGCGCTCGTCGACTACCTGGTCCAGGGCTTCTGCGGTGGACCCGACGGGGCCTTCGAAGGGCTGAAGCGCCTCGGTCCCGGCCACGTCCTCGAATGGAACGCGCGCGACGGCGGTGTCTCACGCGCCTACTGGGACCTGCCGCTGCAAGGCGAGCGCGAAGACGTCGAGGGCGAGGAGATCCTGGAGTGGATCGATCGCGTCGTCTCGGATCGCCTGGTCGCGGACGTCCCGCTCGGCGCTTTTCTCTCGGGCGGGATCGACAGCACCGCCGTCGTCACCTCGATGACGCAGGCCTCGCGCGACCCGGTCGAGGCCTGCACGGTCGGCTTCGAGGAGCGCAGTCACGACGAGCTGGAGCTCGCGCGCGCCACGGCGGCGCGCCTCGGACTCGTCCACCACACCGAGATCCTGCGCCCCGACCCGCGCGCCGCGATCGAGGTCCTGCCGTGGCACTTCGACGAGCCGCTGGCCGACTCCTCGACCGTCCCGACCTGGCTCGTGTCGCAGATGGCGCGCGAGCACGTGACCGTCGCGCTCGCTGGCGACGGCGGGGACGAGGTCTTCGCGGGCTACCGCCGTCAGGTGTTCGACGTCGCCGAGGGGCGCGTGCGAAGTGCGCTCGGCGCGCCGGGGCGAGGCGTCTTCCGCGCCCTTGGCGCGCTCTACCCGCGCGCGGCCTGGGCGCCGCGCCTCCTGCGGGCGAAGAGCGTTCTCCAGAACCTCGGCCGCGAGCCCGGCCGCGCCTACTACGCGAGCATGACGCAGGTGGGCCTGCAGGAAGCGCGCGACGTGCTGGCGCCGGCGCTGCGCGATGCGCTCGCGGGCCACGATCCGTACCAGGCCTTCGCGGCGCACTACGAGCGCCCGCAGGACTGCGACGGCCTGTACCGCGCTCAGTACGCCGACTTCAAGACCTGGCTGCCCGACCGCATCCTGACCAAGACCGACCGCGCTTCGATGGCGGTCTCGCTGGAGGTGCGCGTTCCGCTGCTCGATCACCGCTTCGTCGAGCGCTTCGCCAACCTCGCCACGCGCCACAAGGTCAGCGGCGGGCGCGGCAAGCACGCGCTGCGCGAGTCGCTGCGATCCCGCATCCCTGGCGACATCCTCGACGGCGCGAAGCGCGGCTTCGACACGCCGCTGCGCGCCTGGATCCAGGGCCCGCTGGCGCAGGCCGTCGGCGAGGCGATCGAGGAGGTCCCGGCGGACGTCTTCGATCGGGAGGCCTTGCGGCGCCGGCTCACGGGCCACCGCTCGGGGAGCGAGGACCACTCGCAGCTGCTCTGGAGCGTACTCGTCTGGGAGCACTGGCGCAGGCGCCACGAGGTCAGCGGGGTCGTCGCATGAGCGCTCCGCGTCACGCCCTCAGCTTCGACGTGGAGGAGTACTTCCAGGTCGCGAACTTCTACGAGCGGTTCCCGCGCGAGGCGTGGGACGAGGTCGAGTCACGCCTCGACGTCGGCATGGAGCGCATCTTCGACGCCCTCGAGCGGCACGACACGCGCGCGACGTTCTTCTTCCTCGGCTGGATCGCCGAGCGCCACCCTCAGTGGGTGACGCGCTGCCTCGAGGCGGGCCACGAGGTCGCGAGCCACGGCTACGACCACGTGTTCCTCTGGGAGCTCGGCGAGGAGGGCTTCGACGAGGACCTGGCCAGGACCGAGCGCGCTCTCGAGGCCGCCGGCGCCCCGCGTCCCGTCGGCTTCCGCGCCTGCACGTTCACCGTCACGCGCCGCAGCTGGTGGGCCTTCGACGTGCTCACGCGCCGCGGCTACGAGTACGACTCGAGCGTCCACCCCGTGCGCCACCCTGTCTACGGTGTGCCCGATTTCGAGCCGGGGATCTCACGCGTCACGAGTTCGGACGGCGCGCGCGCCATCACCGAGTTCCCCGTGACGACCTGGCGCGCGTTCGGCCGCAACCTGCCTGCGGGCGGCGGCGGCTACTTCCGGCTCTACCCGCTCGCGCTGACGCGCGCGGTCATTCGTGGGCTCGAGCGCGCCGGCCGTCCGGCGAGCCTCTACCTGCATCCCTGGGAGTTCGACCCGGAGCAGCCCCGCGTCGCCGCGTCGGCCTTCAAGCGCTTCCGCCACTACGTCAACCTGGACCGCACGCTGCCGCGGCTCGAGGCGCTCCTGGCGGAGTTCGACTTCGGCTCCTACGCCGAGGTGCTCGCCGCGGACGCGGAGCGCAGACGCGCCAGCGGCGACATCACTCGCTGACGGTCACGCGCGACCGCGCGATGCCGAGCAGACCGTCGAAGTACTCGCGCACGTAGGGGGCGGGGGCGTTCTCGAGCTCGCTCTCAAGCACCTCGATCGCCTGCTGGTTCTCGCCCTCTCCGTCGTGCATCAGCAGGGAGCGCGCGTAGAGCGCGGCGAGCTGGACGCGCACCTCGAGGTCCTCGAGCTGGTGGCGCTCCTCCCACAGACGCTCGAGCTCGGCGACGCCGGTCTCGAGGGACTGGGGCTTCAGATCGTCGACGTAGGACTGGGCGCGCAGGAGGCGGCCCTCGAGGCTGAGCTCGCCCCCAGCCAGGCGCTCGGCCTGGCGGATGGCGCGCTCGACGTTGCGCGGAGCGGCGCCCTGGGCCACGAAGGTCCGCGCGAGCTCCATCTGCACGTCGGGTGACGGCGCCATCATCGCGACGCGCGAGAGCGTCTCGTGGGCAGCGACGAAGTCGCCGAGCTCGCGCTGGACCCGGCCGAGCAGGAGCCACAGGTCGAGGTTGCCCGGCTGGCGCCCCAGCTCGTCGAGGATGAACGTCTCGGCCGAGGTCGGATCGGTCTCCACGTAGAAGCGTGCCCACTTGGCCGTTGCCCCGCGCTGCAGGGACTCCAGCGGCTCCTCCTCGATGTCCTCGCGGAGAGAACGCAGTCGCGTCCAGGCGCGCTCGAGCCCGTAGGCGGGGTTGCCCTTGTCGAGGCGCAGGTCGAGGCGCGAGAGCGCGAGCACGCAGGACGGATCGCCTGGGCGTGAGCGATTGAGCTCGTCGAGCTCGAGCTTCAGGGTCTCGAGCGGGACGGCGGGCGGCTCGCTGCGAGCGGCCCGCTCGAGCGCGGCGATGAAGCCGGCGCGCGCGCGCAGCTCGTTGCGCTCGTCGGCGTCAGCGACGAGCGCGCGCCATGTGTCCAGGGCGGCGTCCCAGACGCCGAGTTCGGTGTACAGCTCGGCGACGGCCGCGGAGGTCTCGTACCAGTCGGGTGCGAGCGACTGGGCGCGGAGCACCTGGCGCAGCGCGGCGTTCAGGTCACCCTGCCCGCGGCGCTGCCGCGCCAGCAGCAGCTGACCGGCGGCGCTCTCCGGGTCGGCCTTGGCGAGGGCCGTGATGCGGCCTTGCCGAACGAGCTCGACCTGCGGATGGAGCGGGGATCCGAAGGCCTCGATCTGTAGCCGCTCGAGCTCGTCCCATCCACGGAGCCAGTCGGGGGAGAGCTTCACGACCTGGCGGTAGAGTCGAGCGGCCTCCTCGATGTCGCCTGCGCCCTCGAACAGCTCGGCCGAGAACAGGGCGGACCAGGTGACGCCGAGCCGGCTCTCGCGACGGCGGTTCAGGTGCGCGGCTGCCAGCGGCGCGGCGCGGCGGTCGTGGCTCGCGAGGAGCAGCGCCGCGACCTCGCGCGGGTCACGGGGTTCTTCGGCGCTCCCGAACAGGAAGGGCTCGAGCTCGCCGCGGGATCGACGACCGACCTCCACCGGGAGGCGGACCTCCTGGTCGAGCGCGAAGCGCGCGATCGCGTCGATCATCAGCCAGCGCGGGTGAGTGGAGTCGAGCTCGAGCGCAGCCGCGGCGGACTCCTGGGCGGACTCGTACTCACCGGAGAGCAGATCGACGAGGGCCAGCGTCTCGGGGTCCTCGACGCCGGAGGCCTCACGCCACTCGATCGAGCTCTCGGCGACCTGCAGCCACTCGTCGCGGCCGATCTGGATCAGGAGCCGCGCGAGGACGTAGTCGCTCTCCGGCAGGAAGGCGCCGGCGCGCTCGACGGCCTCCTCGGCGGCGTCGTGCTCACCCGCGAGCAGCGCGAGCTGGAACTCCCGAAGGAGGTAGGCGCCAGGGTTCGGCAGCGCCGCGACATCGCAACGCTCGAGCACGGAGCGCGCGAGCTCGTCCCGGCTGTCCAGGATCAGGTCGTCGACGAGGCCGAGCACCTCGGGCGGGCGAGGGGGCGCGAACTCGAAGAGCTCCTCGATCGCGGTTGAGAGCGCTTCGTCGCTCCCCGCGGCGAGGGCGCACGAGACCGCGAGGCGGTAGCGACGCGCGGCGAGCGGGCTCGTCTCGGGGATCTTGATGAGCCAGCGTTTGGCGGACTGCGCCTTGCCACTGTCGTAGAGGATCTGCGCGCCCAGGAGGTTCTCCTCGTCGGAGCGCGCGTTCGTCGGCGCCGACTCGAGGGTCTCGAGCGCTGCGTCGTTCTCGCCGTTGTCGTGCAGCCACCTCGCGACGATTCGGCGTCCGGAGCCGCGCGGGTCGGCGCGCATCAGGCGCACGGTCTGCTGCGCGTCGAGCTCGCCCAGGGTGAGCGTGTCGAGCAGCTCCTCGCCGCGCTCGGTCAGTCCCGTCAGTTCGATGCGCTGGAGCACCAGCTCGATGTAGGGGCCGCGATCGCCGAGGCTCAGGCGTGATTCGATCTGCTGATCCAGCGCGGGCACGAAGTTCGGCAGCTGCTCGAGCAGGCTCTTCGCAACGCGGCCCTGGCTGGTCGCCTCTTCGCGCTCTCCGTGCAGCTGTGCAATACGGTAGAGCACGTACGCGCCGAGCTCGCGCTCCGGCGCGGAGCGGCCGACGAGGCGCATGTCCTCGTAGATGACCTCGATGCTGCGCTCCTCGGCTTGCAGTCGCTGCTCGCCCAGCTCGACGAACGTGGGCATCAGGCTCTCCGCCATGCGCGGGAGCAAGCTCATTCCCATGGCCCAGGACTCGAGGGGCAGAGCGTAGCCGCCGTGCGGCATCTCGCGCTGCAGCTCGGCTCGGCGCAGCCACAGGTCTCCGGCGTCGTCAGGATCGAGGGCGAGCGCTGCCTGAATGGCCTCGCGCTCACCGCTCAGGTCGCCGTCCAGCTTGTGGAGCTTGGCGATCTCCCGCCAGGCGATCACGCGCGCTCCCTCGAACGGGTCGGGAGTGCGCGAGCGGGCGAAGCGCATCAGGGACTGGATCGCCTGGTCGATGCGCGGCTTGGCGGACTTCGCGAACTGGAGCCCGGCGTAGAACTGGTACAGGTTCTCGTCGTCCGGCGTTCCGATCGCACGCAGTCGCCCGGCGGCGCGACTCAGGTTGGCGAACGACTTGCCGTGGTAGAGGGCCTCGCACTCGAGTCGCAGGAAGTCGGCGCCGAGGGGCTCGCGGTGGTTGATCCAGACGCCAGCGAGCTCGGAGGCGTGGGTGTAGTCTCCGCGCTCCATCAGCATCCGGATGATCAGCTGCGCGCTCTTGGGGTCGGCCTTGTACGGGCCTTGCAGGGCGACGAGGCTGCCGAGCGCGAGGGCGTTCGGGTGACGTCCCGCCGCCTCGAGGATGACGAGATAGCGACGCAGCGCATCTCCATCGAGCTCGATCGCGAAGCTCTGCAGCAGCAGGCGGCGGCACTCGGTGAGGTGCACGCTGGCCTCCTCCGAGAGCGCGAGCACCTGCCCGAGCAGCTCCTCCGAGCTACTGGCGAAGACCCGCCGAAGTTCGAGCAGCGCGTTGACGCGTGCGGGGTCGAGCGGGTCGCGCGACGCCAGCTCGCGCAGGACGTCCGAGGCGCGCTGCGCGTCGACCTCGATCAGAGCGTAGCGCAGCTTCTCGTCGCACTGCTCGAGGTAGCGCTCGGCGAGCTCCTGATGCAGCACTCCCGACTGGATCCAGGCGGGCGCGTACGTCGGCTCGTCCTCGAGCAGCTCGCCGAGGTGAAGCAGAGCGTCCTCGTAGCGGCCGTCGGCGCTCTCCGCAGCGATCAGCAGCCGGCGTGTCTCGCGGTCCTCCGGGCGGTAGGTCGCGAGCACGTACTCGAAGTCCTCGCGGGCCAGGTCGGTGGATCCGATCTCCAGCAGCAGCTGACCGCGCGTCAGTCGCAGCTCGGCGCAGACCTCGCGCACCCCGGGCAGCTGCAGGTCGCCGGACTCCGCCCGACGCAGGCTGCTGTCCAGTCGCCGCAGCAGGCCCTGCTGGTCGTAGACGTCGCGCTGGAGCGCCGACTGCACCTCGTCCAGCACCTCGCGGGGGGTACGCAGTCGCTGGCGCGAGACCACGGCGACGAGAGAGATCACGGCCGCGATCGCCACCGCGAAGAAGAGCTTGGTGGGCCACTTCATCGTTGCTGGCGGGGCGAGGAGAGGTCGGCGGGGCCTTCGAACTCGAGTTCCATCAGGCCGAAGCGGGTCATCTTGTTGAACAAGGTGGTGCGATTGATACCGAGTCGTCGGGCCGTGGCCTTCCGCGAACCCTCGTTTTCTCGCAGGGTCCACAGGATCAGTTCCCGCTCGGCGAGCTCGAGGGCCTCGCGCAGGCCACGACCCTCGAGGAGCTCGCCGCTCAGACCGATCCCGCAGGGGACGTCGGGGGCCTCTTTGGCGGCGGAGCGGAGTTCATCGGGGAGCGCCTCGAGCGGGATGCGCGAGCCGCTCGAGAGCAACACGGCTCGCTCGATGGAGTTCTCGAGCTCTCGGACGTTTCCGGGCCAGTCGTGGGCGGCGAGGGCCGCCAGCGCGCGGGGCTCGAAGCCCTCGATCTCGCGGTCGTACTGGGCGGAGAGCTCCTCGAGGAAGCGCTCGGCCAGCATCACGACGTCCCCGCGGCGCTCGCGCAGCGGGGGCACGGCGAGGTCGAGCACGTTGAGCCGGTAGAACAGGTCCTCGCGGAAGCGCCCGGCGGCCACCTCCTCGCGCAGGGGCTGGTTCGTGGCGGCGATCACGCGCACGTCGACCGTCCGCGTCTCGGACGAGCCGACGCGCTCGAACTCGCGGTCCTGCAGGACGCGCAGCAGCTTGATCTGGAGGTCGAGCGACGCGCAGGCGATCTCGTCGAGGAAGATCGTGCCGCCGTCGGCCACCTCGAACTTGCCGGGGCGGGTCTTGACCGCGCCGGTGAACGCGCCGCGCTCGTGGCCGAACAGCTCGCTCTCGAGCAGATTGTCGGGCAGCGCGCCACAGTTGACCTCGACGAACGGGCTGGAGGCCCGCGAGCTCGCGGCGTGGACGCTGCGGGCGAGGACCGTCTTGCCCGTGCCGCTCTCGCCCTCGATCAGCAGCGTCGCGCGCGTGTCGGCGACGTTGCGGACCATCTCGAAGACGCGCTGCATCGCGGGGGAGCGGCTGGTGAGCTTGCCGAGCTCGTAGCGCTGTCCGAGGTCCTCGCGCAGGCGGCGGTTCTCGGCCTGCAGGTCACGGCGCTCGAGGGCGCGACCGAGGGCCACGCGCAGCTGCTCGCTCGAGACGGGCTTCGTGAGGAAGTCCGCGGCGCCCGCGCGCACCGCCTCGACGGCGTCGTCGATCGAGCCGAAGCCGGAGAGCACGACGAGCACCGGGGCGTCGGGTCCGGCGAGGATCTCGGCGAAGGCGCTGACCGAGGCGGTCTCCTGGTCCGCCAGGATCGCGTCCCAGGTCTCGGTCTCGAAGCGGCCCTGAAGGTCCTCGGTGGTGGCGCAGGTCTCGACCTGGCAGCCGAAGGCCTCGAGGTCCGCGCTGAGCATCTGGGCCTCGAATTCGTCGCCGTCGACGAGGAGCAGGCGGGGGGGCATGAGGCCGATCGTGGACATGTCCAGATTCATCGACACTCGGGGCCGGGATTCCAGACACGAAAGCCCAGCAACTGCGGCTGGGGGGCTGGAGCGCGGCGCCCCGGCTCCCACGGAAGCCCGGGAGAGGGCGGCTCCGGGTCCAGAGAGCACGGTACGGGGCTGCTAGACTGCGCGCGCATGCCGACGACGCGCCGACTCACCCTGCTGCAGGCCCTCGGCCCCGGGCTGCTCGTCGCGGCGACGGGTGTCGGCGCCGGAGACCTGGCGACCGGTGCCTTCTCCGGCAGCGCGCTCGGCACCGCGGTGCTGTGGGCCGTGCCGGTCGGCGCGCTGCTGAAGTACGTGCTCAGCGAGGCGCTCGCGCGCTTCCAGCTCGCCAGCGGCGAGACGGTGCTGGAGGGCGCGCTCGTGCGCGCGCCGCACGCGCTGCGCTGGCTGTTCCTCGTCTACCTCTTGCCCTGGAGCTGGTTCACCGGCGCCGCGCTGATCTCCGCCTGCGGCGTCAGCGCCCACGCCGCTCTCCCGCTCGTCGACGATCCCGTGACGGGCAAGTGGATCTGGGGCGGACTGCACTCGGTCGTCGGCCTCGCGCTCGTGTGGCGCGGTGGCTATCGACTGTTCGAACGCGTCATGGGCGTCGCGATCGCGGTGATGTTCGTCACGGTCGTGTGGACGGCGGCCGCCCTCGGCTTCGACGGCGACGCGGTCCTGCGCGGGCTGTTCGTGCCGTCCATACCGGAAGCGGAGGGCAGCCTCGCCTGGACCGTCGCGCTGATCGGCGGCGTCGGCGGGACCTTGACGCTGCTGTGCTACGGCTACTGGATCCGCGAGGAGGGCCGCGAGACGCCGCAGGACCTGCGGCTCTGCCGGGTCGACCTCGCCGTCGGCTTCGGCATGACGGCGCTGTTCGGGATCGCGATGGTCCTGATCGGCACGCGCATCGAGGGCACGGGGAAGGGCAGCGATCTGATCGTGCAGCTCGCCGCGGAGCTCGGCGAGGAGCTCGGCAGCGGCGCGCGCTGGGCCTTCCTGATCGGAGCCTGGGGCGCGATCTTCTCGAGCCTGCTCGGCGTCTGGCAGGCGGACCCGTACGTCTTCGCGGACTTCTGGCGCCTGCGCCGCGCGCGGCCGGGCGAGGAATTGGCGCCCGTGGACACGACGGCGCCGGCTTACCGTGGCTACCTCGTCGCGCTCGCGCTGGTGCCGATCCTGGGGCTCGGCGTCTCCTTCAAGGACGCCCAGCGCGCCTACGCAGTCGTCGGTGCGGGCTTCCTTCCGCTGCTCGCGCTCGCGCTCCTGTGGCTCGGGCGCGAAGCGGTCGTGGGCCGCGACCTGCGCAACCGCCCTCTCAGCCTGCTGGGGCTGATCGGGACGCTCGCCTTCTTCGTGTACGCCGGAGCGACGAAGCTGCTCGGCTGAGAGCCTGTGAAGAACTCCATCACACTCCTCGCCACGCCTCGCTCGCGCCCCGAGCTGCGT
>CAYGST010000075.1:0-13668 GCA_964352415.1 uncultured Planctomycetaceae bacterium
ACGGCCAGCAGCGGCAGCACAGGCGCGCGGTAGCGCGAGCAGACGAAGAACAGCACGACGCTTCCGCTGTAGACGAGCGTGAACACGACGACGGCGAGCGCGCTGGAGCGCCGGCGGCGCAGCGCGAGCACGAGCCCCACGAGACCCAGCGGCCCGAGCAGCGCGAAGCTCGGCGGCAGCGCGCGCATCCACGGCGTGTCGTGGTGGGCGAAGAAGTTCACGTCGGCGTTGTTGCCGAGCTCCCAGTCGAGGAAGAACAGCCGCAGCTTCCACCCGAAGTGCGCCAGCGCGGCGCCCGGCTCGGCGCTCATCCAGTCCCAGGCCCGCTGCGAGTAGTGCTGCGAGACCTCGGACGGGAGCAGCTCACGACCCTCGGCCTGCTCGGCCAGCGCGAGCGCGTCGTCGTAGCCCTCCCACCAGCCCGGCCGCGTGCCCGGCACGACCGCCGTGCTGCCGTCGGACTGCGGGTTGTTGCCGATCCACAGGTTCACGCCCGCCTGCGACGAGATCAGGACCGCGTCGCCGCCGACCGTGGCGTTGTAGAACGTCAGCGGCAGGATGGGCACGAGCGTACCGCCCGCGAGCGCGAGGCCGCGCCAGAGACCGGTGAGCCACTGGGGCCGCGCGCGCCACAAGAGCCAACCGAACACGAGCGGCAGGAACAGCAGCGCATTCGGACGCGCGATCGCGGCGAGGCCCCAGGCCATGCCGGCGGCTCCGGCGCTGCGCGTGCTGGGCGCCTCGGCCATCCGCTGGGTGAGGAGCAGCGCGACGAGGTTGAGCGGGATCCCGAGCGTCGGGATCAGCAGCTCGCCGTCGAAGTAGATCAGGACCCAGTTCACGGCGACCAGCGCTGCCGCGACCAGTCCGACGCGGGCGTCGAAGGCCCGCCGTCCGACGAGGAACGTGAGCCAGGTCGTCAGGCCGCCGAGCCCGGCCTGCACCAGGCGCGGTGCGAGCAACCCCTCACCGAAGAAGCGCAGCAGCGTGCCGAGGAACCACGGGTAGAGCGGCGCGCGGAAGAACGGCCCGTCCTGGAAGGTCTCGCCGGCGGCGAGCGCGCGCGCCCACTCCAGGTGGTAGAGCGCGTCCATGATCGGCGCGTCGAAGTAGACGCCGTCGCGGGTGCCGAAGACGTAGGCGACGCGCAGCAGCAGCGCGACCGCCACGATCGCGAGCGCGGCGAAGAGCGTGCGCCGCTCGAGGGACGCAGGGGGGCTCGCGGCGTCGACCAAGGCTCAGTCCCCGGCCTCGTCGTCACTCGCGTCCGCGTCCTCGTCGCCGCCGAGGTAGCCGAGGGCCTGCAGGCGCCGGCGCATGGCTTCGTCGAGCTGGACGTCGGCGCCGCCCGCGCGCGCCGCCAGGTGCGCGGTGACGGCCGCGAGTTCCGCACGCAGCGCCCGGACACGATCGGGGTCGCTGAGGGCGAGGTCCGTGCGCTCGAGGGGGTCGGCGACGAGGTCGTAGAGCTCCACGCGTTCGCCCGTCTCGGCTGGCGTGACGATCAGCTTCCAGCGCCCCGAGGTCCAGCTGGTCAGGGGCTCACCCCAGAAGTTGCCGTGGGCGAGCAGGGGCCGCGAAAGCAGGGGCTCGCCGCGCAGCCCGGGGACCAGGCTGTGCCCGGCGAAGGCGGTCGGCGAGGCAACGCCGGCGAGCTCGCAGAGGGTGGGCGCGATGTCGACCAGCCCAGCAGGGGACGCGACCACGGCGCCCGCGGAGACCAACCCGGGGAGCCGGACGATCAAGGGCACGCGGACGAGCTCGTCGTACAGGGTGTGGCCGTGCTCGAAGCCGCCGTGGTCGAGGAACTCCTCTCCGTGGTCGGCGGTCAGCACGACGACGGTGTCGTCACCGAGGCCGAGCGCATCGAGGCCGTCGACGAGGCGCCCGACCTCCGCGTCGACGTAGGCGAGCTCGGCCTCGTAGAGCCGCTCGGCGCGCTCCAGGATCGCGGGCTCGAGCTCCAGCCGATCGCTGCGCAGCATCAGCATGTGCGCGCGGGTCCCGAACACGAAGCTGTCGCTCTCGCGGTCCTGCGGCGCGGCGAAGGCCCGCCTGTACTCGTCCGGGGGCGCGTAGACCGCGTGCGCGTCGAAGTAGTGCGCGAGCAGGAAGAACGGCTCGCCGGCGTCTGCCCGCTCCGCGAGCCACACCAGCGCCTGATCGGTGGTCTCGGTGGCCGAGCGCACCTCGGCGTTCGACTCGTACCAGCGCGCGTCGACGTCGTCGATGCCCTGGGTGAGACCGAAGCCCTCGTCGAGGAAGTCGACGTTGACGACGGCGCCGGTGCGCCAGCCCGCGTCGCGAAAGGCCTCCGTCACGGTGTCGACCGACTCGGGCAGGGCGCGGAAGCCGATCACGGGCGGCTTGCCATCGGCGAGCGGCGTCAGGTCGAGGGATCCTCCGGCGCCGTGCTCCTGGGGGTGCAGGGACGTGAGCAGGGAGGCGGTCGACGGCAGGGTCCACGGCGCGTGGGCAGCGGCGCGCTCGAAGCGCGCGCCGGATGCGGCCAGCTCGTCGATGCGGGGCGTCAGTCCACCGTCGTGGCCGTAGCAGCCGAGCTTGTCCGCGCGCGCCGTGTCGATCACGACGAGCAGGACGCTGAGCCGTGCCTCGACTTCGCTCCCGCCGCCGCACGCGGAGGCCGCCGCGGCGGCGCAGGCGAGGAGCAGGGCGCGGGTGGGGGACGTCATGGGCGAGGAAGCTAGCACGCGCGCCGCGGCGGTTCCACGCGGCGCGCGAGCGTTGAACGACCGAGGGCCGGCCACGTTGGCCGGCCCTCGGGATTCGGTTCGCGCGGCGCGTGCCGCGCGCTCAGGCTTGGATCACGGGCAGAACGAAACGGCCAGGCCGTTCGAGAGGTTCGAGCCGGCGCCGCCAGCGGCGACGTCGCGGTACCAGAACTGGAAGTACCAGGTCGAGCCCGGGAGGATCTGGCTCGGGCCGGCATTCTCGGGCGCGGTGGTGAAGTCCACGTTCTTGATCCCGATGCCGAACGTGTCGGTGACCACCGGCGGCTGCTGGCGGAAGATGTTCGGACCGACGCAGCGGATGCCGTCACCGAGCGGGGAGTTCACCTGGCCGGGGCCGTAGAAGAACAGGCCCGGGACCGTCGGCGGGTTGCCGGTCGACTGCAGCACGAAGGTGTTGTCGCTGATGCTCAGCGAACCCGTCGAGACGAGCGAGCTGGCGCCGCCCGTCGAGTTGTTGGTCGGCGTGCAGAAGGCCATCGAGGTCCCGGCGCACTCTTCCTGGATGCGGTAGATGCGGCCACCGATGTCGACGATGTAGAGCTCGCCGTCGGCGTCCTCCGCGAAGGACGCGATGTTGACGTTGCCGGGGAGTCCAATGTCGGCCTCGTGGCTGACGCGGTCGGAGGCGATGCCGGTCATGTCGTCGAAGGCGATCGACCAGATGTTGTCCGAGCAGAAGTCGGCGAAGAAGTAGCGACCGACGAAGTTCGGCATGGCCGTTCCGCGGTAGCGGTAGCCCCCGGTGATCGAGCAGTTGCCACCGGCGTGGGTGTACTCGTCGACGGGCAGCACGAGATTCGGAGCGTTGCAGGTGCACCCCGAGAGTCCGGTACAGCGCGTGCCTTCCATGCAGCGCCAGCCGTAGTTCAGGCCGCCGGCGATGCCCGCGGGCTCGAAGCTGACCTCTTCGCGCTGGCCCTGGCCGACGTCGCCGATCCACATGTCGCCGGTGAGGCGGTCGAAGCTGAAGCGCCACGGGTTGCGCTGGCCGATCGACCAGATCTCGTCGAGGGTGCTGGTGACGCCGACGAACGGGTTGCTAGCGGGGACGTAGGGGGCGGCGATCGTCGGGTCGAGACGCAGGATCTTGCCGAGCAGGTTGCCCAGGTTCTGCGCGCGGTTGCCGGGGTCGTTGGCGCTGCCGCCGTCACCCATGCCGATGTACAGGAACTTGTCGGGGCCGAACTGGATGCAGCCACCGTTGTGGTTGCTGAACGGCTGGGTGACGGTCAGGATCGTGTTGAAGCTACCGGCGTCGGCGACGTCCGGGTTGCCCGCGTTCGCGAGGTAGCTGCGCACGACGGTGTTGCCGCTGTTGTTCGTGTAGTTGATGCAGAACATGCGCTCGCCCGCCGCGCCCGAGACGAAGTAGTCCGGGTGGAAGGCCAGGCCGAGCAGGCCGCGCTCGCCGCCGCCGGCGGAGATGGCGCCGACGTCGAGAAACGGGGTCGCCAGGACGGCGCCGTTCTTGCGGATCTTGATGAGGCCGCTGTTCTGCTCGACGATGAACTGACGGGCGGTGTCGCCGGGGGGCGAGACCATGTACAGGGGGCTGCTGAGGCCGGACTCGACGAGGACGGCCTCGAGGTTCTGGGCCTGGGCTTCGGGGGCGGAGCCGGCAAGGGTGGCGAGGGCCACGGCGCTGGTGAGCGCAAGAATGTTCCAGTTCATCGGCCTAGCTGGGGGCGAGAGAGCGTCGGGAATCGTGAGGGGGAGTGTTCGGATAGACCCCTGGCCACCAGGGACACGGGGCATCCAAGCATAGGACGGGATCGTGAGCCCGCAGGATCCGTGGATCGAAAATGTCCCTGGATACATGCGGTTCGGAGGTGGAACGCCGAGCGGTTCCGCGCGGGACTCACGTGGTCCCAGGATCCCGCGCAGGGCTTCGTGCCGCCCGAGTTGCCTGTCGTCCGACGGGCGCTAAGCTCCAGCGCCCCTCGTTACCAAGGAGACCCCCGTGACGATCGTTCCCGCACTGCTCCGCGCCCCGGACCGCCCTTCGGGAGCCTGCCGTACTTTTACAGGAGCCCTGCTCCTCGCCGCGACGTGGCTCGGCAGCTGCAGCGGAGAGTCGGTTCCTCCCTACGAGGGCCCGTATCGCCACGCGCTCCTGATCTCGATCGACACGACCCGCGCCGACCACTTCGGCTGCTACGGCGGAACCGCGGTCAAGACGCCGAACCTCGACGCGCTGGCGACGGACGGGGTGCGCTTCGCGCAGGCGATGGTGACGGCGCCGACCACGCTCGCGTCGCACACCTCGATGATGACGGGCAACTACCCGCGTCAACACGGCGTCGTGCGCAACGGCTTCGACGTCAACCCGGACAACGTCATGCTGGCCGAGGTGCTGGCGGAGCGCGGCTTCCACACGGCGGGCTTCGCGGGCTCGTTCGCGCTGGACCAGATGTTCGGCTTCGACCAGGGCTTCCGTCACTGGGACCAGGAGTTCTCGATCGAGTTCGACCCCGACCTGGCCGACCAGAACCAGCGACCGGCGGATCAGGTCACGGACGCTGCGCTCGAGTACCTCGCGGAGTTCGACGGGTCCGAGCGCCTGTTCCTGTTCGTGCACTACTTCGACGTGCATTCGCCGTACATGCCCCCGGAGCCCTTCAAGTCCTCCTACAAGATCCGCTTCGACTCGGCGACGCTCGGATTGATCGCGACGCAGGTCGTGAGGCACCAGGAGCAGATCCTGGGCGAGGGGAGGCCGGTCTACTACGACGGGCTGAACGCAGAGCTCGTGCGAGGTGCCGACGGGACTCCGATGAAGGGCGACACCGATATCGCCGCGCTCTACGCGGGTGAGCTCGCCTTCGTCGACCAGCAGATCGGGCGCCTCTTCGACGGGCTGCGCGACAAGGACATCCTCGACGAGTGCCTGGTCATCGTCACCGCGGACCACGGCGAGACCTTCTGGGAGCATGGAGACTTCTGGCACCACGGCGCGTGGGTCTACGAGACGAACGTGCACGTGCCGTTCCTGCTCTGGACTCCCGACGGGCGGGGCCGCGGCAACGTCGTCGAGCGCCCCGTCTCGTCGATCGACATCTTCCCGACGCTGCTCGACCTGCTCGAGGTGCCGCTGCCGGCGGCTGTCGCTGGCGTTCCGCTGACGCCGGCGATCGACGGCGAGCAGCTGCCCATGCGCGCGCTCTTCACGGAGGCGACCCAACCGACGCGCGGGCTCGAGGACAAGTTCGCCTGGGGCAACCAGCTCAAGACGAAGGCGATCCGAAAGGGCCGCTACAAGCTGATCCAGGCTCCGTACCTGCGCCTCGAGGAGTTCTACGACCTGAAGACCGACCCGGGCGAGCGCACGAATCTCTTGCTCGACCCGACGCCTCAGATCCAGCAGCGCTACGCCGCGCTGCGGGCCGAGCTCGACGCCTGGCGCGCGGTCGAAACGCCGCTGCCCTCGGAGTTCAATTCGCGACAGATGGAAGGCGTCATGAAGCGTCTCGCCGAGCTCGGCTACACCGGCGATGCGCCGCCGGCGCCGAACCAGGGCCAGGGCCAGGGCCCGGACGGCGGACGCTGAGCCGCTGCGCGCCAGGCGTCCCGGGAGCCCCGAAGGGCCGATCTCGGGGGTAGGATTCGACGGTCGCGCGGCCCAAGAGGGGCCGTCGTCTCGCCCGCTCGCTCCGGTCCCCGTCGAACGTCCCCCATGCGCTCTCTCCGCTCCGCCGCCTTCGTTCTCTTCCGCCTCGCTCTCCTCACCGCAGGCCTCGCGCCGCTCGCTCCCGCGCAGGGCTACCTGTGCGCCGAGGGCGGCGGCTCCGTGACCGGCGGCAGCTGGGCGCCCGCCGTCTTCGGCTGGATGGTCCAGAGCGGCGGCGGCGCACAGGCCGACGTGGTGATCCTCGGGGTCGGCGGCGTGGACGCCGCGGCCGAGGCGGCCTTCCTCGCAGCCGGCGCCCAGAGCGTCAGCCAGCTCGCGATCACCCAGACGAACGCGGACACCCAGGCCGTGTTCGCGCAGATCACGGCGGCCGACGTCGTCTGGATGCGGGGCGGAGACCAGTGGCGCTACGTCAACTGGTGGGGCGGGACGCGCACGGAGGACGCGATCCGCGCGGTGTTCGCGGCCGGCGGCGTCGTCGGCGGCACCAGCGCCGGCTGCGCGGTCCTCGGCGAGGTGATCTACGACGCGCGCAATGGAACGGTCTACTCCGACGAGGCGCTGCAGGATCCGTACATCCAGTTCATGACGTTCTCGACCGGGGTCTTCGAGCTCGGGATCGGGACCATCTTCGATACGCACTTCACCGAGCGCGGCCGCGTCGGGCGCCTCACCTCGATGGTCGGTCGCCTGCACGAGGAGCTCGGGCTCGACCTCGTCGGCATTGGCGTCGACGACCGCACGGCGCTGTGCGTCTACCCCGACCGCACGGCCGAGGTGCTCGGCGAGGGCGCCGTGACCTTCGTGCACCGGACCGCGGAGAGCGAGAGCTTCTTCGATGCTGGGGAAGCGCCGGCCTTCACGCATGTGCAGCTCGACCAGCTGACCGAGGGTTACCGCTACGACATTCCTTCGCGCCAGGTGCTCGCACGCCCGAGCTCGGCGCAGCTCGTCGGCGCGCCGAGCGGCTCGCCGGACTTCTCTGCTGGGGTCGTCGTGCGCGGCACGAACCTCGGGCACGCGAACCTCGGCGAGGTCGAGGTCGTGGACGGCGGCAACTCGAGCGCGCTCTTCGATGGGGCGCTGAGCGTCGTCCCCGGCACGAATGCGCTGACGCGCACCGTCGTCTCGCCGCGCCCGTGGGCGTCGACGACCTGGGACGAGAACCGCGTCGGCGGCCCGCAGTTTGCGCTGCACCTGAACCCGCACTTCCTCGCGCTGTACGTGGCGAATGGAGGTCGGCTGGAGACCCTGGTGAACCGCCGCTTGCGGGTCGAGCCCGCGGAGACGGCGACGGCCACCTCGGCGGTGCTGCTCGACTCCTTCGGCCTCGTCTCGACGGATCGCTCCGCCTACGTCAGCGGCGGTGGATCGGCTGGCCCGCGTCAGTCGGTGGCGCTCGAGGGCGCGGCGCTGC
Organism: uncultured Planctomycetaceae bacterium; assembly: GCA_964352415.1. Classification (GTDB taxonomy): domain Bacteria; phylum Planctomycetota; class UBA1135; order UBA1135; genus JABACD01. The sequence goes on from CAYGST010000075.1 coordinate 7,799, forward strand.
ACGTGCTGCCGCCCGGCTGGGTCTACGACGCTCTCGGCCACGCGCCGGACGCGGCGACGAGCTACGGGGCCGGCAAGGTCAACTCCACCGGGAACGCCACGCGCCTGCGCGGCTGGGGCAGCCCGAACGTCGGCGCCGAGTTCGAGCTGCGCGCCGACAGCGGCGTGCCCGGCAAGACCGTGCTGCTGTTCTCGGGCAGCGCCGCGAACTCGGCGCCGTTCTTCGGGGGCACGCTCTACGTGGCCGCGCCGATCACGCGCGAGGTCGTGACGAGCTTCGACGGCGCTGGCGAGGCGACGTTCCCGCTCGTCGTCACGCCTGCCGAGGCCGGCACGACGCGCTTCTACCAGGTCTGGCACCGGGATCCCGCGCAGTCGGATGGCACGGCGGTGGGGGTCTCGAACGGAGTCGAGGTCCCGTTCCGCGGGTAGACTCGCAGGCATGTTCCGACCCCTCCTTCGCGGCCTGCTACCCGTCGTCTTCGCGTTCGCCTTCGTCGGCGGCTGCTCGACCACGAGCACGAAGCTCGAAACCAGCTGGTGCGCTCCCGAGGCGACGTCGGTGCGCTTCGAGAAGATCGTCGCCCTGGCCAGAACGCCCGATGCCGCGACGAGCCGCCGCCTCGAGGACGAGCTCGCGCGCCGCATCCCCGGGGCGGTCGCGGGCTACCAGGTCGTGACCGACGACGCGCGCGGCGACGACGCCGAGCTCGAGCGCCTCATCGCGCAGAGCGGCGCCGATGGCATGCTGATCGTGCGCCTGATCGATCGCGACGAGCGCTCGCGCTGGGTGCCGGGGGACTTCCCGAACTACTACTACTCACCGTACGGCTACCACCGCTACCGCGGTCCGGTCTGGAACGACCCGGGCTACATGCGCGTCGACGAGGTCTACCGCTTCGAGACGAACGTGTACGACCTGCAGCCGGAGACGCTGCTCTGGTCCGGGCTGACCAGCAGCGTGTCCCCGAGCTCGATGGAGTCCTTGATCGGTGAGCTGATGGAGGTCATCGGCGACGAGCTGCGGAGCGAGGGCCTGCTGGCGGCCCCCGCGCAGTAGCGCGGCTCGTTCGCGGCCAGGGAGCTCGTCGCGCTACTGCAGCTCGGGCAGGAACTCCCGCAGCCACGCGCGCGCGACGCGCCAGCGCCGTTCGACGGTCGCGGTCGAGAGCTCGAGCGCGCTGGCGGTCTCCGAGATCGACAGGCCGGCGAAGTAGCGCAGCTCGACGAGCCGGCCCAGCTCCGGGTCCAGGGCCTCGAGGCGGCCGAGCGCATCGTGCAGCTCGAGCACATCGGCGCCCCGCTCCTGCACCGAGGCCTCGACGCCTGCGAGCGTCTCGCGCACGCCCCCGGCGTCGCGCTTCTGAGCGCCCCGGGCGCGGCGGTGGTCCACGAGGACGTTGCGCATCGCGCGCGCCGCCAGCGCGCAGAAGTGGCCGCGGTCGCGCGCCGCGAGGGGCTCTGCGCCGCCCATGAGCCGCAGCCAGGCCTCGTTGACGAGCGCTGTCGGCTGCAGCGTGGGCCCGACCTCGCCGCCGCGGCGCAGGTACCCGCCGGCGATGCGGCGCAGCTCGTCGTAGATCAGGGGCAGCAGCTCGGCGGAGGCGGCGGGGTCGCCGCGCTCGATCCGGTCGAAGAGCCGCGTGGCGGCCTGGGTCCGCTCACTAGGCTCCATGGTTCCATCCTCCCCGGATGGGGCCAGCGCCGCAAGTGCACGGGCGGCAGGGGCTTGGAGAGGGTCCTCGAGAGAACCTCGAGATGTGTGATGGAGCCCCTGAACCGTTCGCGAGGTCCCGGACGAGGCGGCCATCGGTCGCCAGCGGCGCGCTCGACGACGTCCGCGCTCCTCCACGACACCCGGCTTCCCGCAGGATCGACATGCACCTCACGACCCACCTTTTCCTCCTGTCCCTGGCCCCGCTCGGCGGCGAGCCCGTGACCGCGACCGGCGGCGCCAGCGCGCCGCCGACTCCCTCGCCGACCTCGACCCTCACGGCTGGTCCGAGCCTGCACTGGGGCGACTACGATGGCGACGGCGCGCTCGACGTGTTCGTCGCGACGCCCGCGGGCGCCGACCGCCTGTATCGCGGCGTAGGCGGCGAGCTCGTCGACATGACGCGCCTCGCCGGCCTGGAGAGCTCCAACGGGGCGCGCTCGGCGACCTGGTTCGACTACGACAGGGACGGCGACCTCGACCTGTTCACGGCGTCGGACCGCGGCCCGAGCCGCCTGTGGTCGAACGACGGCGCCGGACAGTTCGCGGACGTGACCCGCGACGCGGGCCTCGCCGAGGAGACGCCGGATCAATTCGTGCTGACGCTCGACTTCGACGGCGACGGCTGGATCGATCTGCAGCGCCGCACGGCCGCGGGCGACCGCCTGTTCAAGAACCTCGGAGACGGCCGCTTCGAGGAGCTCGAGCTCGGTGAGCTGCTGCGCGGCCTCGGTGCGCCGACGCTCCCGGGCGACCCGGAGGCGCGACGTGCGGCGGACGCGGCGGACGCGCAGGCCGGAGCGAACGGCGGAACGCAGGCGGCCAGTTCGGCGGCGGGCCCCAGCTCGGTCAGCGCCACCGGCGCAGGCGGTCAACAGGCCGTCGGCGCCGCGCTGACCTGCGCCGGCAGCGTGGAGGACCTCTCCAACCCCGGCACCTGCGTACCGCTCTCGACCGTGCCGACGCTCGGGATGATCTACCCGCTCGGGCTCGACCTGAACATCGACGGGGCGGGCCAGGTCGGCATGGGCACGACGACCCCGGGCGCGAAGCTGGACGTGCTCGGCAACGTCCGCGCCTCGGGGCAGATCGTCTCGACCCAGGTCGCGCTGCCTCCCTTCAGCGTCGCCTCGAGCCTGCGCGTCGACCAGCTGAACGCGGACCTGCTCGACGGCTTCAGCGCGTCCGATTTCACCCAGCTCGGCAACAGCATCTCTGGCGGGGAGATCGTCGACCTGAGCGTGACCTCTGCGGATCTGGCCGCCGGCGCCGTCACGAGCGCCAAGCTCGCTGCGGACAGCGTCACCTCCGCGGCGCTCGCGGCGAACTCGGTGACCTCGATCCACATCTTCCCGAACACGATCAACTCCCTCGACATCGCCTCGGGCGGCGTGCTCAGCGACGAGATCCAGGACGGCACGATCCTCGACGTGGACGTCAACCCGCTCGCAGCGATCGCGGGCACCAAGATCGACGCCCAGTTCGGCGTCCAGACGGTGACGTCGGCTGGGACGAACCTGGTGCCCGCGGCTCGCGGGGATGGGATCTTCGGCCCGACGACCGGATTCCTCGGGGTGCAGGGCACCACCGACTTCGATGGAAACGTCGACGTGGACTGGCCTGGAGACGAGATCGGCGTGGCCGGCGTGTCCTTCGGCGCCAGCGCCACGGACAACTACGGCGTTGCTGGAGCCTCCAATCACGTCGGCGTGCGCGGCGAGGGCGGCAACACCGGTGTGCAGGGCTTCACGGCCAACGACTCGGGCGCAGGCGTCCTCGGTCGCAACACGTCGTCGAGCGGCGGAGCCACGGGCGTCTTCGGGGAGATCACCACGGGGGCCGCGACCGGCACCGGCGTACGGGGTACGGCACCGTTCTACGGCGTGATCGGCTCCGTGACGGACAACGGCGTCGCCGTCCTTGGGCTCGCGGACAACAGCGGGCTCGGCATCTACGGCCGGGGTGACACTGGCGTCCTCGGGGACTCGCAGAACGCAACGACGGGAACCGGCGTGCAGGGCTTCGCCGTCGGGACGAGCGGGAAGGGCGTCACGGGCGAGACGATCTCGGCGACGGGCCTGACCATGGGCGTTCACGGCAAGGTGGCCTCGACGAGCGGACGCGGCCTCTACGGCGAAGCGATCGCGACCAGCGGCATCAACTACGGGGTTCTGGGACAGACCCAGAGCACGTCGGGGCGAGGCGTTCGCGGCGAGGCCCTCGCGACCACTGGGAACACCTACGGCGTCCAGGGACGCGTCTACTCCGCCGCGGGTTGGGGCGTGATCTCCTACGGCGCATCGGGCGCCACCGGGCAGAAGAACTTCATCCAGCCGCACCCGGCGGATCCGAGTCAGGAGATCCACTTCTTCTCGCTCGAGGGCAACGAGTCCGGCACCTACTTCCGCGGCTCCGACGTCGTCGTCGACGGCCGCTGCGTCATCGACGTGCCCGAGGAGTTCCGACTGGTGAGCTCGCTCGAAGGGCTGACCGTGCAGCTGACCGCGGTGGGCGCGCCCGCGCTCCTGTGGATCGAGTCGAAGACGCTCGACGCGATCGTCGTCCGCGGCAACACCGACGTCACGTTCGACTTCACCGTCAACGGTGTGCGCCGGGGCTTCGAGGAGCCGACGATCTTCGCCTCGAACCAGGGCTTCGTGCCCGAGGTGCGCGGACGCGAGTTCGGGACGCAGTACCCCGACTCCTACCGCCGCATCCTCGTGGAGAACGGGATCCTGAACCCCGACTTCACGCCCAACGAGGCGACGGCCGCGCTCCTGGGCTGGGAGCTGAGCGATCCGGTCGACGCGTCCTCCAGCGCGGAGGAGAACCCGGCGGTCGAGCGCGCGCGGGGCTACGTGCCCGCGCCGGTTTCGGGGCCGGCGCCGTCCGAGGTGGACGAGGACTAGGCTGCTGATCCGAAGCTTGTGGGCACGGCTCGGCGCATCTCCCTTCGTTGCGCCGAGAGCCGGAGGTTCGACGCGGGGTGAGCGTCACTGCGCGCCCGGTCCGGGTTTCCCGGGCCGGGCGCCTTCGTCGTGGGGCGCGTCGGGACGGGCCGAGCGCGGCTGGGTGTTCGAGGCACTCGCGCTCCGCTTCCTGCAACGATCCGTTGACGCACTCGGTGCTCCGCGGGGCGGCCCTCCCCAGCGGGGGCTTGGCCGCAAGTGCTCTGAAGGCCGCGGGTTCAGGTACGGAACGCAAGAACCCGCGGAATCCTGATGGAGCGCGCGAGCGCTTCGCGAGGACCCGGGTGAGGCGGCCGCCGGCCGCTACCCCGCGCGGTCACTGACGCCCGCGCGCCCCAGGACTCTCGGCTTCCGCAGACTAGACATGCACTTCACGACTCTCCTCCTGCTCCTGTCCCTGGCACCCCTCGGCGGAGCGACCGCGACGCCGAACGGCGGCGCTACCGGCCCGACGAGCTCCGCTCCACCGGTCGCTGCGGCGCTCGGTCCGAGCCTGCACTGGGGCGACTACGACCGCGACGGCGCGCTCGACGTGTTCATCGCGACGCCCGCCGGAGCGGACCGGCTGTTCCGCGCGGACGGCGGCGAGCTGGTGGACGTGACGCGGCTCGCCGGTCTCGAGGCCTCCAAGGGGTCGCGCTCCGCGGTCTGGCTCGACCACGACAAGGACGGCGACCTCGACCTGCTCACCACGTCCGACCGCGCGCCGAGCCGGCTATGGAAGAATGACGGTGTCGGCGCTTTCGTGGACGTGACGGCCGAGGCGGGCCTCGCCAGCGATACGCCCGATCAGTTCGCGCTGACTCTCGACTTCGACGGCGACGGCTGGGTCGACCTCCAGCGCCGCACGTCCGCAGGCGATCGCCTCTTCAAGAACCTCGGCGACGGTCGCTTCGGTGAAGTGAAGCTCGCCGAGCTGCTGCCGGGCCTCGGAGCGGTCGAGGCCCTGGGGGCGCAGAGTGAAGCGAGCCGCGCGCCCGGCGCCGGCGAGTCTCCCGAGGCGCCGGCGGGGGGGACCCACGCGGCCTCTGCAGGGCCGGGCTCAGGCGCGCTGAGCGGCGCTGGCGCCGCGGGCGCAGGCGGCCAGCAGACCGCCTCGTCGACGCTCGTCTGCGCGGGCAGCGTGGAGGACATCACGAACCCGGGCACCTGCGTGCCGCTCTCGACCGTGCCGACGCTCGGCATGAT
>CAYGST010000076.1:0-13660 GCA_964352415.1 uncultured Planctomycetaceae bacterium
CGATCTCGAAGGTCGGTCCGGGGTCGCCCCCGCCGTTCAGCACGACCACCTTGCCGAGCGGCTTCAGCGGCGTGCCGCCACGGCCGGTCCAGTCGGTGCGATCGACGAAGCGACCGAGCCGCACGCCGAGCAGGCGCACGTCGTCGACGCGGTACTCGAACGTGAAGCCGTCGGGGTAGCCGAGCAGCAGCCCGCGCGGCCGCAGCCGTCCGGCCTCGGCGATCGCCGGCAGCATGCCGCGCACGAACACCGGTCGGTCCGTGACGAGCAGCTCGCTGTTCTGCGGCTCGGGCGGCAGGCCCGGGCCGAGGCCGATCACGTAGTCGGCCAGCGCCGCGACGGCCTCGTCGTCCAGCGCTTCGCCGAAGGCGGGCATCGGCGTGCCGGGGATGCCGGCGCGGATCGTCCGCTGCACGGTCTTCGGCGTGTTGCCGTAGGAGAAGCCGCCGTCCTTGAAGCTGCGCGCCTTGCGGTCGAGGTCGGTGACGCCCTCTCCGTCGCCCTCCACGCCGTGGCACAGCGCGCAGTTGGCGAGGAACAGCTCGCGGGCGTCGGGCGCGGCGGGCGGGGTCTCGCCCATGCTCCCGGACTCGCCGGGCGGCGTCGCGCTCTCGGAGCGCGCCGCCGAGGACCAGGCCGCGGCCACGAGGAGCGGGGACAAAAGCAGCGCGGCGAGGGCGAAGGGGGCTCTCAGCATTCGGGCTCTCAGCATTACGGGGGGATCGAGTTGTCCGGCCGGTCGAGAGGCTCGGTGGAGCGCGGACGACGAGCGCGGATTCTACCCGCGCGTCCGCGTCCCCGGCGAGGAGCGGCGGGTATCCTTCCCCCGCCCATGCGCGTCCTCTTCCTCAACGACCTGTGCGATCCGCGCATCGGTTCCTCGATCCGCCAGATGTACCAGGAGGCCGAGGAGCTGCGGGCGCGCGGGCACGACACGCTCGTCGTCTCGACCACCAAGCGCCAGGACGAGGTCGGCACGGTCGAGCTCGGCGGCAGCGAGGTGCGCCGCATCCACTCCGACTACCCGCCGCGCTGGCGCAGCTGGGTCGCGCTGAACAACCGCGGCGTCGTCGCCGAGGTGAAGAAGGTCCTGGCCGAGTTCCGCCCGGACGTCGTGCACTCGCACCTCGTGCACTCGAACCTCAGCTACGCCTCGCTGACCGAGTCGCGCCGCGCGGGCGCGGGCGTCGTCTTCACGGCCCACGACTCGATGACCTACTGCTACCAGAAGCTCGACTGCTTCCACGGCGGCGAGGAGGCGGGATGGGAGATGAAGGAGTACGCCGCGCACTGGTCGAAGTGCATCCCGTGCCAGCGCTTCCGCTTCCGCCCGGGCCGCAACGCCGCGATTCGGCGCGTGCTGGCCCGCGACGTCGACCGCTTCACCGTCGTCAGCGACGAGCTCGGCGAGGCCGTGCGCGCCAACGGCATCCATGTCGACCGCACCGTGCACAACGCCATCCGGCTGCAGCCGCGCCTCCCCTCCGCCGAGCAGGTCGCCGAGTTCCGGCGCCGCTTCGGGCTCGAGGGCAAGCGCGTCATCGCCATGGGCGGGCGACTGCACGTCTTGAAGGGCATCGAGCAGCTGTTCGAGATGATGGCGCACCTGCGCAGCGAGTTCCCCGACCTGCGCCTGCTCGTCATGGGCCGCGAGGAGGCCTACGAGGGCTTCCGGCCCGTCGCCAAGCGCCTGGGCGTGGACGACCTCGTGCAGCCGACGGGCTGGCTCGAGGGCGACGACCTGCTCTGCGCCTACGGCGCCCTCGACGTGATGGTCGGCCCGTCCATCTGCTTCGAGACCTTCGGCATGGTCAGCCTCGAGGCCTACGAGTTCGAGAAGCCGGTCGTCGTGACGTCCTTCGGCGGCTGCCACGAGGTGGTCGAGGAGGCGGGCGGCGGCCTGGTCGCGAACCCCTACCGCATCGAGGAGTTCTCCGAGTCGATTGCGAAGCTGCTACGCGACCCCGGCCTCGCAACGCGCCTCGGCCAGGCCGGACGCAAGAGCCTCGACGAGCACTTCTCGATCGAGCGCCTGACCGACGAGTACTTCGAGGAGTACGAGCGGGCGATCGCGCTGGCGAAGGCCTGACGCGCCCGACTCCGTTCCGTTCCGGTACGATCGAACCGACATGAACCGCACACGAACTCCCGGCTCTTCGGTCCTCGCGCTCCTCTGCGCGTCGTTGCTCTGCGCCTGCGAGACCTCGAGCTCGGTCGCATCGGCATCCGTGGCGCCGGAGGTCGAGCTCCTCATCGAGCGCGTGACCGACAGCGACTGGAACGCGAGCCTCGTGAACCACGGAGCGGAGCCCGTCATCGTGGTGCTGCCCGGGGACGGGAGCGCCGCGGGCTGGCGGACACCGATCGTCCGTTGGACGGTCGTCGGCGAGGAGGGAGACGTGCCGGACCGGAGCGGCGGTCGCTGCGGTCACCTCAACGCCCTCCAGAGCGACGAGGTCGTCACGCTCATGCCCGGTGCCGCGGTCTCCCTCGATCGCTACGGCATGCCGCGGCCCAGGCTCCCCCGTTCGGGCGCCACCCAGGTGAGCCTGACCTACGAGAACGTCCCCAGGATGAAGTGGAAGCACTGGACGCTCGGCCGGCACGACTCGCGCGCCCTGAGGCGTCTGCGCAAGAGCACGCCGCTGTCCCTGCGCAGCAACGTCGTACGGTTCGAGCGCTCCCCGATCGCGCCGGACGGCGAGTCGCCGCGCCTCGCCCCTCAGCGTCCATAGGGCACGCACGCTCGACCGTTCGGTGGAGTGCACTGTGAGCCTCGGGCGAAGACTCGCGTCGGGGACGCGGCTAGAACGGAGTTCCAGGCCAGAAGGCCGCGAGGGAGATCAGGAACGTAGCCAACAAGAAGCCGCCGAGGAGCATCGCCACGAAGGACAGCAAGATGAGTGTGAGCTTGATGTCGTGCCGCAGGTTCAGACTCTCGATCCAGTCGATGTAGCGCATCAGCGGCTTGCGCCTGGGCTGCGGCTCGCCAGCGCTCATGCGCTCGAAGCTACAGCGTCGCCGCTGCTACGAAGGCTCCTCGAGCGCATTCTCAGGGCACGAAATCCACGTCCAGCACGTTCGGCGTGCCCGGATCCCGGTAGAGCACCTCGAAGGTTCGCAGCGGTCCCCCGCCTGCACCACGTTGTTTCCGTCGGTGAAGGGGAATGAGATGGGAGCGTGCCTACCTCGGGACTAACGCACAGGCCCCAGTCGCAAGTCGCGCTCGACGCGCCCGGATGCGCTGGCGGCCTCGAGAAACCCTCTCCGATAGCTGCCCCGATAGCCCACGCGGATCCAGCACGCCAGGCCGGGCGGAAACTCGAATTCCACGACGCCGTCCGATGCGCTGAGACGCAGGACTGGAGTCAGCTCGTTCTCGCCGACGAGGATCTCGACGTCTCCAGGAGGGAGAGCCGCCCCATCACGGTCCTCCAGCCGAACCCGGAATTGAGCCGGCGCTTGCCCGGCGACCTCGTCAAGGCTCACGGCGCCCTGACCTGGCTCGAGAGCCTCGAGTTGCAGCGCCTCCCCGTTCAGCACGCCAACGAGTCGATGCTTCCCCGGCAGGGTGCTCGTGACCATCAGAGTCGCCGGACTGTCGGCTCTCACGTCCGGATAGGCAGACACGACTTCCGCTCCTCTGAGCAGAACGAGGAAGCCTCGCCCCTCACGTCCATCGGACGCCCTCGGCTTCCGGAACGAAAACTGGAGAGTCGGCTCGATCGGCTCACGCTCGATCCGGACGAAGTCCACCTCCAGTACTCCCGGTACCCCTACCTCTCCCCGGTGCGCGGAAAACTCCATGTCCGGCGAGAGCCCCTGGGAACCGCTGAGGGCAGCGGAGTAGGAGTAGGTCCCCGGGGAGTCGAACCAGACCCGCACCGGGCGACCGACCGGCAGCTCGATCCGATTCGGACGCCGAGCCACGCTCGAGCCCGAAGGATCACGAACCTGGAAGAGCGAACACAGCGCGATGCGCCCACCATCGGAGATGCCTTCGCCGGAGAGCGACACATCGAGCGGGCCCCGCGCGATCTCCACAACTCCCAGATCCACCTGGGCGCCGGGTTCGATCTCGAATTCGAGCTCGCCAAGGTAGAGCTGTGAGGCGGACAGGTTCCAGTCGATGCACGTGATGGCATGGGCACCCGGCCGCAGGCCTGCGATCCGAGCCTCGCCCGAGAGCCCCGTCGATGTCCAGTCGATGGCGGTCCACGTGCTCCCGTTCTTCCTGAACACGGTGACCCTCGCGCCCGTCAGCGGCGATAGGCCTGCGTCGACGAATCGGATCGTGGCCAGACCCCCGTTCTCGAGAGTCACGTTCTCCAGCCGCTGCTCCCCAGGACCGAGGTCGTCCACGCGTCGCCGATAGGCCCCGTACCGATCATCTCGAACCTCGAGCACGATAGGGACCCCAGGGATCGCCCGTTCGAGGATCACGCGCCCCGCCGCATCCGTTGGCTTCGACAGGCGACTCGACGCAGGCACTTCCGCTGCAACGACGAGCGCGGCCTTCTGTGCGAGCCCGTCCCCGTAGACGACCTCGACTCGCGCGCCTTCTCGCGAAGCCCCCTCGGGCCCGAGTACGACGACTTCGAGGCGAGCGAGGCGAGTGAGAGTCAGCTCGACCCGCCCGCGCCAGTCCGAGGCGTCGAGGTACGCACCCGCGCCACAGAAACCCGGAGCCGTGGCCTTGATCCCAAAGGCCCCGTCCATGGCTTCCAGTATCGCGACCCCCGAGGAGTCGGTCAGGACCGCCCGCCCTCTCGAGCCCTGGCCCGCAGCCTCTGCAACCACCGGCTCAACAGTCACTCCTTCGAGGGCCTTGCTCCCATCGCCGTCCAGCCCGAGACAAACGACTCGCAAGCCCTGACCCTCTACTCGCCGCCCCGAGCCGCTCGCGTCTCCGACGGCCACAGGTGCTTCTAATCCGTCAGTCGCCCCTGAATCACTGCTCGCGAGGGAGTCCGGAACGCCCTCGCCTCCGGGGCCAACGGCCGGCAGGGAGGCGGACTCCCCCCAGAGCCACCACCCGGTTGCCAGGAAGACTCCGGTCGCCACCACCACACCGAGCCGGGGCGTTGTCTTCGTCACTGAGTCCATGAAGTTCACGGGAAAGTCCGCTTCACGCGGAGTGCGCATCAAAGTGTAGAGCGTCTCGCTACAGGCAATCGACTCTGGGCCTTGCAGCCTGTCATGATAGTCACTACGTCCAGAAGTAGATTCGCATGACCCTCAGCCGAACCCGAGAGATTCGCTGAGCCCATCGATTCCTCTGCGTCCTCGCAGCCCACCGTGGGCCACGGATCACGGAACGCGAGCACAGGCCATTCCAGCTCGGACAGCAGCGAAGTCACTCACAAGCCAGCGTGCACCACCCCGATCAGGGAGTGTCGAACCCACCTCGGACCACGAAGAATCCCGCGCAGGAGAGCTCGTCCTGATCCTTCGGTGGTTCGCACTCGCCGGTCACGATGGTTCGGTTCAACGACCCGTAGTGATGGCCCTCCACCTGGCTCACGTCGAAGAGCAGCCCGCCACTCACCCAGCCGTCCGCGAGATAGGAGAACGTCGTCGCTGAGGTGTAGAACACTTGCGCGACGCTGATGTCGTTGCGCTCCTCCGCCAACACCTCCGAGACGAACGCCTCCACACGCACGACGCTCGCCGTCGATGGAAGCGTGAACGACGTCTTGCCGATGCCGGTCCCTTCGGGAAGCGTGATCGTCCCGAATCCGTTGCTCCCGAGGTCGGTCACGTTCAGCGCGCCCTCGGCATAGGAGGAGAAGCCATTGATGTCGGGCGCGTCGACCCCCTGCCTCCCCGAGACGTTCGCGTACTCGGAAGCAAGCGTCGCATCGTTCTCGACCGCCACGCGGAGCAGAAACTGCGGCTGGGCAGTGATCTCGATGTTGGACTCGCACTCCGTGGCGTCGATTCGCTTGAGAGTACACACGAGGTTCGTGATCTTGCCGTCATCGGCGGACTCGTCGCTTCCAAGCAGACTGTCCTGCGCCCTGTAGCCGAGCAGGATCTGCGCATAGCCGTGCATGCGGTCGTTCTGGTGGCCGCTGTAGAGGTGCAGCGTCTCACTCAGCCCAGGCCCCTGACTGAACCACTGGGGCTGATGACCTGCGTCAAGGGTCCACTCCCACTGACAGCCTACAGCGGTGTCCTGCACCACCTTCGGGTCATCGAAGTGAGTCGTGTAGAGGGCATCGTTGAAGCCCCGTACGAAGTGGTCCTGCCCGAGCGCTGGCCCAGCTCCGAGTGCCTGTGCCACCAGCGCAGGCGCCAGCAGGAAGACACGATTCAACGACATCGACACGCGCAAGCTCCTCGTAACCATTCGCAACTCCATGTGAAGACCACTCCCTACCCATCGCCTCCTCAGCCAGAGGCTCGCCTGGTGACACATCGCTCCCTCGAGGCGCGGCGCAGTCTTGCCGACGACTGCAGTCTCGTCGTGCACATGCCGATCAAGAGGAGGACAGCAAAAGGACGCTCGGGACCGGCGACGGTCACGCAGTCTGACGTGAATCCGACGTTAGTACGGAGCCGCGCGCGCGAGGCGGCGCTCGAAGCGCTCGAGGCGCCGCGGCGCAAGCTCCTGCACGCCGTAGAGCGGCAGGCGCGTCACGCGCTGCATGCCCGTCGGCAGGCCGACGACGCGCTTCCAGAAGAAGCCCGCGATCCCGCCGAAGGCGAGGCGGTCGAGGGCGCGATGGGTCTGGAAGGTCTGAACGACGAGCAGGCGCTTGCCCCCGAAAAGGCCCTTCGGCGGACCGGAAGGCTCGCGGGCGAGCGCGGTGTCCTCGGCCTCCGTCACCGGGAACCCGATGCACGGCCGGTTCCCCTCAGATCACGGAAGCCAGACGACCCCCCAAGCATTCGTGAAGTTGAACCCCTGGCCGGAGCACGTGCCGGTGGGATCGCGGTACCAGAACTGATAGTTCGTGACCGTGCCCACGCCGTAGCTGGTCGCACCGAAGGGCTGACCGGAGAAGTTCGTGAAGGTCGTGTTGCCCCCGGAGGTCACCTGCACTTGCGAACGGGCCGACTGACCCGCGGTGCACAGGAGACCGTCGCCGGCCGGCTGGCCGAGGCCGCCATTCAGCTGCATGGCGCCGCGCAGGACCAGCCCCGGCTTGTTGCCGGGGACGCCCGTGACCTGCAGCTGGAAGGTGTCGTTGCTGAGCGAAGCCGTACCGAGCGCGATCATCTGTGCGCCCATGGCGCCAGCGGTGTTCGCGCAGCCCGACCCGGGCGCGCCGTTGGCGCCGCACGGACAGGGCGTGCCCGTCCCGTCCCCGAGGCAGAAGGGGCCCGTCAGCGGCGGTGCCTCGATGACGATCGTGGCCACCGAGGAGATGTCGCCGGTGATGTCCAGACCCGGGGTGTTGAAGTCCAGCACCTGGGTCATGCCGAAGGCACCCAGGTTCGCCGTGAAGGCGATGGGGGTCCCCGCGCTGGGGGCCAGGGCCTGGAACCGCAGCTTCGTCACGTGCAAGCCCGGCGCCTGGGGCGCGACGGCCGGAGCGGTGATCTGAGACAGGGCCGTGAAGAGCGCGTCGCCATCACCGATGTCCGTGTTGATCCCGTCCGGCTCGGGCAGGAACCCCGCGAAGAACCACGCGTGGCCCGCGCTCGACGAGTCGCTGCTCAGCAGCGTCAGCGCGAGCGGGTCGTAGACCAGCGCCGCATCGAGGGCGCCGATCTGGGCCAGGTTGGCGTCCTGGCTCGTCGCCACCAGAACCACGTCGAAGAGGTCGCCGACCTGGACGGTGCTCTGGGCCGGCTCGAGCTTCAGGTCGGCGATGCCCTGGGCCAGGGAGGTCGAGGCCAGGACGAGCGATACGAGAGCGAAGAGGGAATAGCGCATGGCGAGTTCAGGAGCCGAAGATGACGGAGATGGCGGACGTCATGTTCCAACCGCTTCCGCAAGGGCCGGTGGGATTCCGATACCACGCTTGGAAGTAGTAGGTGGTGCCGATCTGGATCTCCTGGCCGGCCGGGAAGCCGTTCGTGTAGGCGATCAGCCCCGGCCCGCGGCTCATGGCTCCGCTCGCGTTCGCCTGGTTCGGCGGGCTGAAGCGGTGCAGGCCCGATGGACCCGGGGCCACGCACAGCAGACCGTCGCCGAAGGGGCCGCTGGTCGCTCCGCCGCCGACGATGAAGATGCCGAAGGCCGAGGGCGGAAGCTGCGTCGCCTGCAACACGAGGTCGTCCGCGACGTAGCTGGTGCTCCCCGAGTAGCTCAGGATGGCGCCCAGCCCGGTCGAGTTCTGGCAACCCGCTCCCGGCCCACCTGGGTTGGAACAGGGGCAGTCAGCGGGCTCGCCCAGGCAGTAGGCCGTCGGAGGCGCGACGATCCGTACCGTGACGGAGCTGGAGACGTCGCCCGTCAGGACGCCGCCGGGTACGTGGTAGTCGTAGACCTCCGTCACGCCAAAGGTCCCGAGCGAGGGGTGGAACGACACGGGCGTCCCGGGCGTCTCCTGCAGCGCGATGAAGGTCAGCGTCGTGACCGTCCCTCCGGCGGGCGTGGCCGTGGCCGGCGTGCCGGGGCCGCACAGGGCAGTGTAGAGCGCGTCCCCGTCGGTGATGTCGGCGTTGATGCCGTCGGGCTCGGGCAGGAACCCCGAGAAGAACCAGGTCTCGTCCGCCAGGGTGTCGTCCACACCCGCCAGCAGGAGGTAGTTCGGGTCGTAGTCGAGGATCGCGTCGATCGCCGCGTAGTCGAAGTCCTGGAGACCGCTGGAGTTCACCCGCAGCTGGAGCTCGACGGGCTCGCCCACGGACGCGACCGTCAGCGGCGGCGCCAGAGAGAGGTCGACGGCCTGGGCCGCGCCCCACGGTGAGCCGATCAGAAGGAGCGCACCCGTGGTGGCGAAGTGGCGTAGTCCCATGGTGATTGTCCCTCTCATTGCATGAATGCGTGTTCGATCGTGGCGACCGGCTCCAGAGCACCAGCAACGCTGGAGTCTACCGCGGATGTGCGGAGAGCCGTTCAGCAGCCCGGCGGCCACGGGCGCCGGAGTGGCAGGGCCGGAGGCCTCTCTCGCTTCGTGGAGAGGCCCCCGGCGCCAAGAACTCGCGCTCGCGACTAGCGGCGCTTGACGGGCGTCTGGCGCCGCAGCGCCTCGGAGAGCCCGTTCGGGAGTCCGCGGTCGTCCTCGAACGCCCGCACGTCGCGATGGTCGAGACGACCGTTGCGGTCCGCGTCGAGCCTCCGCTCCCAATCCTCGGTCACGACCGTGGACGTGGCGCGGCTCGTGTGGCGGTCGCCGCCCGAGTTGCTCAGCGGCAACGTGCAGGCGCAGCTCGAGACGCTCAGCCAGTTCGACGTGAGGAACGTGTAGTCACCCGACCCCACCGAGCCGGCGTTGTCGAAGTCCGCGTCCCGCGTGCCGTCCCAAGGACAGCCACCAGCAGCCGCCACGGAGCCGAACTGGAACATGAACCAGGTCACGTCGTTGATGTCGACGTCGCCGTCACCATCCGTGTCACCACCGGCGAGGTCGAGCTGGGTGCTCGCCACGTAGGTCGTGCCGTCGAAGCTCAGCGTCAAGGGCGTCGAGTCCCACAGCGTGTGCTGCTCGTCCTTCGCGCACAGATCACTCCAGGTCCCGCAGGGAACCTCGACGAGCCCGGAGAACAGGCCCGTGGCGTCGAACGCGAGCTCGACCGAGGTCTCGGCCTCGCACTCGTTGGCCACGAACTTGATGCAACGGGTCGTCGCCGTCGAGACACCGACCAGCTGGATGTCGACCATCACGAGGTTGGTCTCGGAGACCGTGACGTCGAAGCTGTCGACCGTGGTGTTGCCGCACTCGTCGGTCGCCACGCAGGTGACGGTCGTCGTCTCCCCCGCTGGGAACGCGCTCCCCGACGGCGGGAAGCACGCGACGCTGACGGCGCCGCAGGTGTCGCTGGCCGCCGGCAGCGGGAAGGTGACCACGGCGCCGTCACAGCCGCCGCTCACGCCCGCGTCCGCCGCCACGAGCAGGTCGGGCGACGAGGCGAGCAGCGGCGGAGTGGCGTCCGCGACGATCGTCGGCGAGTCCATCAGACCCGTGACGACGGCCGAGCCGAGCAAGCTCAACTCGGAGTCGAAGGCCTGGGTCAGGTCGAAGTCGAGGGACACCGGTGTGCACTCGCTCGCGACCGTGAAGACCAGCGTGGCCAGCCGTGCGTCGCCGGTCGTCGGAGAGCCGCCGAAGCCGACGCTACCGTCGAGGCGCAGCTCACCGGGGACCACCTGCGCCCCAGCCATGGCCTGAATGTGGGTCGTGTAGTCGTTCGCCGCGTAGCTGCTGGCGGCCGCTTCGAAGGTCATCGCTCCCGGATCGAAGCTGAGGAAGCTCTGGAACCCGGTTGCACCCGCGCCGAGGTTGCGCTGGTAGAGCCCGACCTCGATCTGGACGCCGGGCAGATTGCAGTCCTGGTCGGTCTGGCAGGCATCCGCCTCCAGCGTCAGGCTCGGGCCGTCGGTGACGAGGATCGCGATCTCGGTGCGGGCGACCTCGGCTCCCCCATCGCTGGCGGTGAGGTAGAAGTCATAGCGTCCGGGGACGCTCGGGTCGAAGCCGCTGAAGGGCGCCTCGTTGTAGAACTCGGGCGTCCAGGAGTTCTGGGCCAGGTTGTTCCCGGCGATCAGGCCGATGTAGGTCGGCACGTCACCGGCTTCGACGCCGGCGCTCTGAGCCGTACCGTTGTTGCCGATGGAGTGGTCCCAGAAGTCCGCGGTGAACGGCGTCGTGAAGGGGAGCACCGAGCCGGGCGCGACCGGGTCGAAGACCAGGTAGTCGGTGTCCGCGCTGGGATCGAAGTCCATGCCGATCTCGTAGGTCAACGCGTCCAGGAGCAGACCGCTGCTGCCATCGTAGTCGGTGTTCGCCGACCACTCGATGGACCAGAAGGGCGTCGTCGTCGTGGCCCAGCCCGGCAGTCCGCCGCCGGTCGGGAACCCGGCCTGGAACGTGTAGGTCCCATCGCCGTTGCTGTTGAACGTGTTCTCGGGCGCGTTGCCGGCGCCGAAGCGCGTCTTGCCGCGCATCGCGAGCTCGATCCCGTTCCCGCGCTGGGTCGTGAACCCGCCGTTGGTGACGCCTGAGCCCATGATCACCTCGTTGGTGACGTCTTGATCGAAGTCCACGGGGTGCTCGGTGACGATCGTGATCGCGGTGCGCGCGACCTCGATCCCGCCGTCGAAGGCGGCCAGGTAGAACTCGAAGCGGCCGGGGACCGAAGGGTCGAAGCCGTCGAAGGGCGCCTCATTGAAGAACTCGGGCGTCCAGGAGTTCTGGGCCAGGCTGTAGAGGCCCAGGTTCGCGATGTAGGTCGGCTCGTCCGGGGACTCGATGCCGAGGCCCTGTCCCGTCGAGTTGTCGCCCATGGAGTGGTCCCAGAAGGGCTGCGTCGCCGGCGTCGTGTAGGGGAGTACCGAGCCGGGCTCGATCGGGTCGAACACGAGGTAGTCCGTGCCCGGCCCCGGATCGAAGTCCATGCCCAGCTCGTACGTCAGCCCGTCCAGATCGAGGCCGGAGCTGCCGTCGTAGTCCGAGTTGACCGACCACTCGATGCTCCAGAAGGGCGTGGTCGAGCCGGCCCAGCCGGGCAGCCCGCCGCCGGTCGGGAAGCCGGCGTCGAAGCTGTAGGTCCCGTCGCCGTTGCTGTTGAACGTGTTCTCGGCCGCGTTGCCGGCGCCGAAGCGCAGCTTGCCGCGCAGGCCCAGCTCCACACCGACGTTGCGGTCGACGGTGAACGATCCGTTGAGGTTGCCCGAGCCGAAGATCGCAGCGTTGGTGACGTCCTGATCGCACACCAGGTTGCCGGACCCGAACGAGGTCGTGCTCCCCGCGCGGTAGAAGTTCGTCTCGAGCTGGTTGACGTAGACGTCCGCGCCAGCGTTGCCCGAGCCGACCCCGACCTGGACCGCGGTGATGTGGGCTCCCGGAGCCGTGATCAGCGCGTAGACGTCGGCGATCGTCTTCGGACCGCTGCCGACGACCACGGCGGAGGTCGACATGTCACTGAGAGTCATCGTCGTCCCGATCGTGCCCGCGCCGGCGGTACGATCGAAGAACCACCACTTGCCCGTCGTGTAGTCGACGGTCTCCGTGTGCCAGAGCCCGTCGGAGGTCACGCCCGGCTGGTTGCCGGGCTCGTAGATCAAGACCTTGTCCCAGACGTTCTCGCCCGTGCGAGGCGACGTCCCGGTGGAGCCGAACTCCGAGGTCTTGACGCCGAACTTGACCGAAGGCGTCACCGTGGGCGTGCCGACTCCCAGCCAGGAGTACTCCAGCGTCATGGCGGGACCGAAGGCGTCCGCCCCCGTGGCGTGGCCGGTGCCGTCGTCCTTGCGATGACTGATCTGGCTCTTGCCCGCGCCGGTCGCGCCGATCGTCAGGTGCACGCTCCCGCGGTGCGTCCCTGCGGGAACCGTCCCCGGCGCCGGGCCGAAGGAGATCTGGCGCGTGATGTCGGCGTCGTGGGCCGAGGTGCCCGAAGCGCTGGCCTCGGGGTCGTCCGTCAGCTGGTCGCTGACCAGGTTGGTCCCCGCGAGCTCGGCGCCCAGCCCGTCCGCGCGCGTGTCATCCGAGTACCAGCCATTCTGCGAGAGCTGGGACGTGGTCTGCCCGAAGGCTGGAGTGGTCTGGATGCAGAGCGCTGTCAGAGCAGGCGCAACGATCCCCAGGAGTAGAGAACGAGTCATTTACATTACCCATGTTGAGTGTGAACTCGATCACCGGCTTCAAACACGAATCAGCGATCCGGCGATCATCCTGGGGGAATGCATTCGCCAATCAGCAGCACAAGGCCGCCTCGGGCAGGGGGATCTTACCAGTAGCCCCATACGGGCTCAAGTAGTTTTGCACCTCCTACGCGCTCCACCGCTGCATCGGGGGCTGCGGCGAACGAGCGGTTCGGGGACCGTTGGCCGCCACCAATCCCACGCAGCGCCCCTGACTGGTCCAGGCAGCGGGTTCGACCGAACGTGGCAGATGACAGGCGACAACGCCCAGCCACTCCACTCCTCCCGGCGTGCCCCTTTCGCCCGCGAAGAACCCGGAATGGCCTCCGCTCGCTACCAGCGAATGGCGCAGCTGAACAGGCTGCGCTCTCGTTCGCACGGCAGGCCCGAATTGAAGATAGGCTCTCCCCAGCTTCGGGGCGGTGAAGTCCCCCTTCGAGATCAGCCGACACCCTCGACGAGCCCCGCCGCCGCGCGCTCGAGGCGGCGTTCGAAGCGCTCCAGCCGCCGCGGCGCAAGCTCCTGCACGCCGTAGAGCGGCAGGCGCGTCACGCGCTCCATGCCCGTCGGCAGGCCGACGACGCGCTTCCAGAAGAAGCCCGCGATCCCGCCGAAGGCGAGGCGGTCGAGGGCGCGATTGGTCTGGAAGGTCTGCACGACGAGCAGGCGCTTGCCCCCGAAAAGGCCCTTCGGGGGACCGGTCGGCTGCTGCGCGAGCGCGACGTCCTCGACGAGCACGCGGTCGACCCAGCCCTTGAGCAGCGCCGGCGGCGCGAACCACCAGATCGGGTGCACGACGACGAAGGCCTCCGCCCAGCGCGCGTCGGCCTGGTAACGCGCGCAGAGCGCATCCTCGAGGTCAACCCCGACCACCCGCTGATCCAGCGCATGCAGGCCATG
>CAYGST010000077.1:0-6374 GCA_964352415.1 uncultured Planctomycetaceae bacterium
GCTCGTAATCGCGGGGCACCACGTCGCGGAGCTGCGCGCCGCGCTGCCGGACGGCTGCGAGCTGCTCGAGAACCCCGACTGGGCCGCCGGGCGCACGGGCGGGCTGAAGCTCGCCGCGGGCGCGCGGGCCGGCTTCGACCTCTTGATCTGCCCCGTCGACGTGCCGCTCGTGCCGGCCGCCGTCTGCGCGGAGCTGGTCGCGGCCTGGGCGGGTCTGAAGCAGCCGGCGCGGGGCTGGCTGGCACCGCGCCACGCCGGGCGCTTCGGCCACCCCGTGCTCCTCGGCCGCGGCCTGGCCGCCGAGCTGCTGGGGTTCGGCCCCGACCGGCCGCTCTCGGACCTGCGCCGCTCCGCGGAGCCCTTGCTGGCCTTGGAGACGGCCTCCCGGGAGGTTCTGGACGACCTCGACACGCCGGAGGACCTCGCCGAGCTGCGTCGCCGAATCCTGGCGGAATGACGCTCCATTTCGGGAGGGGTGGCGACCGATAGGGCATTCGGGTCGGCCGACGGGCAGGCCCGGCTCGTGTCCCCATATCCATCGGCGCTTCGGCGCATCTATCCCTCCCCACCTCCCATGAGCTTCCAGGGCGACGTCGGCGGAATTGGTCTCGCCGAACTGCTGCAGAGCCTCGCGCGCGGCCGGCGTGATGGCGTTCTGCACCTGAACTCGCGAAACGGACTGTCCTGCCGACTGGGGCTGGACAGCGGGGTCGTCTCGTTCCTCCCCGACGAGGACGAGGACCCGAACTACTGGAAGGACAGGGTTCGCCAGGCCTGGATCGACGACGCCGACTTCCGCTCCGAGGCGATGCGCATGTCGGAGATCGCGCGCGCCCACCGGCTCGAGCGCGTCTACCGCATCCTCGACAGCGAGGGCGTGCACTTCCGCTTCAACCCGGGTGAGCACGTCGCGCAGCCCGGCAGCAACGTGGAGACCGGCAGCGAGGATCCTGGAGCCGCCCGCATGCCGCAGGTCCTCTGCAGCGGCATCCCCGTCGAGTTCCTGCTGCTCGAGTACGCGCGCCTCTCCGACGAGCTCGAGAGCGTCAGCGGGCAGATGGACTTCACCGACTTCGTCGCGCCGCGTGCGATGGACCCCGCGGCCGTGAGCGAGCGCCAGGATCGCTTCCTGCTGCACTGCGACGGCGTCAGCACGCTAACCGAGATCGCCGACCGGCTCGCCATGCCGATGCGAGAGGCGCGCCTCACCCTCGTCACCTACTACAACCGAGGCGAGCTGCGCCTCGCGGACTGGCGCGAGCTCCTGGTGCTCGCCCAGCACGAGCTCTCCCAAGGCCACGTCAGCCGCGCCTCCGCGCGCCTGATCGGCTGGATCCAGTGCTCGCCCCCCGGCCCCCTCGAGCCGGGCGACGCGCAGCTGCTCGCCGCCGAGTTCAAGGCCGAACGGATGGGCCCGCTGCTCAACCTGATGCCCGCGCGCGAAGCGCGCATCATGCTGCGCCGCATCGACCACGCCCTCGAGGACGACGGCGCGACGGTCAAGCACTGGCGCGAGATGCAGCGCCTCAAGCGCAGCTGCCCGATCACGGTCATCCACCGGATGGCCGTCGAGTACCGCTGGGAAGACGACGACGAGCTGCCCACGCACCGCGAGCTGCTCGACCTCGCGCGCATCCTGCGCGAGGACGGTCACCCGATGCGCGCCGCCGCCTTCCTGCGCATGGCCGCGAGCCGCGAGCCCGCCAACGCGAACTCGCGCCTGGAGATCGGGCTCGGGATGCTCGGCGTCGACCTCATCGAGGAGGGCGCCGCCTGGATCCTCGACGCCTGCCAGACCCTGATCGCGTCGGGTCACGCGGAGAAGGCCGTCACGGCGCTGCGCACGCTGCTCGAGGCCGACGGCTCCATCCGCGAGGCGCGCCGCATGCTCGGCCGCCTGCGGCATCTGACGGTTCGGCGCCAGCTGATCCGCAAGAACTCCCTCGTCGGCATGGCCATCGTCGCCATCCTCACGACCACCGCCTGGGTGCGGGTCAGCTCCGAGCGCAAGCGCGAGCTGAAGCTGGCCGAGATCGCCGACCTGATCGAGCAGCCGGAGCAGGCTCGCGCGCTCCTCGACGAGTACTTCCCCGAAGACGACTCGCCGCGTATCGAACACCTCCGCGAGATGATCGTGGATCGCCGCAAGTTCCAGGAGAACGAGTGGCGCAGCAACTGGTACGAGTCCTACCGCGAAGCCCAGCTCGCGTGCTCGCTCGGAGAGGCCGTCGATGGCCTCAAGCTCGCGCTCGCGATGCCCGCGCCGCCCAAGCTGCAGACGGTCGACGAGCCCTGGCCGCTCGTCAGCGACCTCTTCAACGGACTCGCCGCGCGCCTCGAGAACGAGCACGACGTCCTGGGTGAGCTCGAGCTCGACGGCCTGCAACAGGTCGAGCGCGAGAAGAAGCTCCAGGGGACCATCGAGGCCGTCCTCGAGCACATCGACTCCCAGCCGCGTGAGGTCAACGCCGGCGACCTCGTCGACCGCTTGACGATCATCCGCAAGGACATCCTGCGCCGCATCCAGGAGCGCTCCGACAGCCTCGAGCGACGCACGCACGACGACCTGATCCACCGCCAGGACCTGATCCTCGCCAGGGCCCGCTCTCACAAGGAGGCCGGCCTCTACAGGGAGAGCCTCGACGAGTTCGAGGCGCTCGTCGCCACCGACGAGACCGGCAAGCTGGCGAAGATCTTCGCGGAGGACATCAGCGAGGTGCGCCACCGCTACGAGTCGCTGCAGTCCGCCCGCGAGCTCGCCAAGAGCGGCACGCACGAGGAGGCCCTCGAGGTCCTCGGCGAGGCCTTCGACTCGCAGGGAGCCCATCCGCTGCCCTGGACCATCGAGGCCTTCCCCAAGGGCGCAATCGTTCACCTCGCCGACAAGGCGCTGCCTGCGCCGTTCGTGATCGAGAGCCGCATCGGCGAGCGCATCGAGCTGCGTGTCGAGTACCCCGACCACCACCCGCGCACGATTGTCGTGGACTCGCCCGCGAACCAGCTCGTCTGGCTGTCCAAGATCGCGGAACGCAGCTGGAAGCGAGAGGGCCGCATCGACGCGCTTCCCGTCTCCTTCGGCGATCACCACATCGTGTGCGACCGCACTGGGCACGTCGCCCGCCTCGGCCCTGGCGCCGCGCCGGTCTGGCAGGAGGAGCTCCTCTCGCTCGGTGGATTCGGGCGCGCACCGGTGTTCCTGCCCGCGAGCCCGGACCGCTTCCTGCTGCTCACCGAGGACGGCGAGGCGTGGCTCTTCGATTCCGAAACTGGCGAACGCGAGGGTCCGTGGATCCTCGGCTCCGGCCCGGCCGAGGGCCCCTCGCCGACGACGGACGGCGTCATCGCACGCCTCAAGGACGGCCGCCTGATGAAGTGGACGGAGCGCGTGCGCCCCGTCGAGATCAAGAGCGGCGACGTCCCCGAGGTCGATCAGCGCGGGGCGCTCGGCGGGATGGAAGTGCTCTGGCGTGGTGACGCTGGCCGACGCGAGCTCGAGTCGCCGTGGACCGACTGGGGCGTGCAGCTCGAGGACGAGACGTACCGCGTCCGCCAGGCCAACGATGAAGAGAGCGGCTTCACGGTTCGCCGTCAGGGAGATTGGAGCTACCTCGCGTGGGAAGCGCCGACGCCGGTGTTCCCGGCTGGGAGGCTGTGGATCTCGGATGGCAGCGGGCTGTCGGCGTACCAGCCCTGAGCCCGCGGTGACGCGGGGAGGCGCGGCTGCTAGGCTCGCGCCATGACCCGCGTCCCGCCTCGCGCCCCGGCGCTCCTGCTCCTCGCCCTCGCGGGCGCCGCCTGCCGCGCGAGCGCTCCGCCCGTACCCGTCGACGCCGCGTCCTCGAGCGCCCCCGCGACCCCCGCGCTCGCGAGCGCCTCGATCGAAGCGCCCGCTGACGTGCCGCGGCCGCTCCCGAAGCGCTGGGACGCCATGCCCGTGTGGGACTTCGAGCAGCTCGTGGCGCGGCTCGAGCCCGCGCCCTGGACAGAGGCCGCGCGCGGCTCCCTGGGCTTCGCGCTGCTGGCCGACGACCTGCGCTCGGTGCGAGCCGCCGTCCTCCTCGCGCATGGCAGCGAGGCGTCCGCGGAGCTCCTGCTCGAGCACCTCGAGGCCCGCGAGCCCGAGCCAGAGCGCGGCGGCGACGCAGCCGAGGTCGTCGCGGCCGCCGCGCTGCGGCGCTTCGCCACGGACGAGCGCCGCGCGCGCCTCGCCGCGCTCGCCAGTGGACCCGACCCCCACCCCGACATCGAGGTGCGCGTCGAGTGCGGCGTGCTTGCACTGGATCTCGGCGCCGACGAGGTCGCGCCGTTCCTCGTCCGCGTGCTGCGCGCCGGGACGCCCGCCGAGCTCGAAGACCCCTTCGACTGGCCGCCGCAGGCCACCATGGCCTGGGTCAAGGGTCGGGCCTCGGACGCCCTGAGCCGCCGCGCGGGAATCGAGAATCCCTACGACGCCGACAGCTCCTGGGCCGCGCAGATGGCGGCCGCGAACGTGCTCTCGGAGGCCGTCAGCGGCGGGCTCTGAA
The DNA here is from genome assembly GCA_964352415.1 of uncultured Planctomycetaceae bacterium. GTDB lineage: Bacteria > Planctomycetota > UBA1135 > UBA1135 > JABACD01. Next base: position 4,524 of record CAYGST010000077.1, read on the forward strand.
GCCGCGGAAGCGCACGACCCGGATCCGACGGATCGCCCGTTGCCGCGCGCTTCCTTCGAGCCACCCGGACCGCTACAACGGACCGCGTGAGGCAGTTGGCAGACAGTCGGGAGCTCTGAAGGTGGAGCAGACCACGATACGCATCGGGCTGGCGGCCGTCGCCGCGCTCGTCGGCGGCTCGGGCGTCGGCTGGTGGCTGCGTGGGCGCTACAACTGGTCCCGCTCGGTCATGATGGACGAGCTCTGGACCCGCAAGATCAAGAGCCACGAGGCCGCCGCCGACGAGGCGCGCCAGCACCAGACCCTGGCGCAGAGCGCGAAGGCCGCCGCGGAAGCCGCGCTCGAGAAAGAGCGCGAGCGCTACGCGGAGCTGGCCCAGGCCGCGGAGCGCGTCGAGGACGAGAAGCAGCACCTCGCGGCGCACCTCTCAGGCCACCGCCATTCGATCGAGGAGCTCGAGCGCTACGCCGCCGACCTCGACGTCCAGCTGCGCACGACCGAGGCGACGCGGGAGGAGGAGAGCAAGAAGCTCGAGGCCGCGCTGCGTCGCTTGAAGAGCCTGCGGCCCTACCCGCAGCGGCTCGAGGAGACCGAGTCGCAGCTCACGCGCATCGAGCAGCAATCGGTGCAGGCGGCGCTGGAGAAGGACGCGGAGATCGCGCGGCTGACGGACTGGGTCGCCGAGCTCACACCGCTGACCGAGACGCTGCGGCGGCGTGACGAGGAGATCACGACGCTGCGTGCAGGCGAGGCCGGTCTGCGCGAGCAGCACGCCCGGGAGCTCGCCGTGCGCGACGAGTCCCTGAATGGTCAGCGCGCGGCGCTGCGCAAGCTCGAGCAGCGCGGTCAGAAGCAGCGCGAGGAGCGTGACGGCGATGCGCGCCGCGCCTCGCGCTTCGAGCAGGAGCTCGCCAGCGCGCGCGCCGCGCTGAAGGCCGCCGAAGCCGAGCGGGACGAGCGCGCCGCCGCTCTCTCCGAGCGCGAGGCCGAGGTCGAGAGCCTGCGCCAGGAGTGCATTCAGCGGCGCCTCGCCATCACGGACTTCGAGGTCAAACTCCGCAGCACACGGCAGGAGCTGGAGGCCCGCGGCGCGCGCGCCATGGACCTCGAGCAGGAGCTCGCCGGCACGCGCCGCGAGGCTTCGTCCGGTGAGGCCCAGCGCGACGAAGCGCACCGGCGCATCGCCAGCCTCGAGAAGGAGCTCGAAGCGGCCGCCGCGACGGTGCTGGCGAAGGAGAGTCAGGTCCAGGAGCGCGACGAGCGGCTGCGTGGGCTGGAGACGGAGCGCGCGCAGCTCACCACGGAGCTCCAGAGCGCGCGCGGCGAGGTCACCGAGCTCCAGCAAGCCGTGGAGAGCTCCGCCGCCGCCGGAGAGCGCGCGCTCGCGGCCGCGCAGGCCGTCACGGACGCAGCCGCGACGTCCGCGGCCGAGCTCGGGGCCAGGCCCTCGTCCAAGAAGACGAAGGAGAATTCGAAGTCGAACGCAGCGTCCGAGGCGAAGGCTCCCTCCAGCTCGACGGCTCACACCTCATCTGCGCAGGCCTCTGAATCCGCGAGCGCCAAGGATGCGCCCGAGGCCGACGCGAACGCGCCGATCCGAGCGCGTGGCAGCGCGAAGAAGGGAGCGCCCCGCGTGGAGGGCGATCCAAACGCGAAGCCGGCCGAGGAAGCCCCCGCACGCAAGGCACGCCCGGAGAGCGCCGCGGGCAAGAACAGGTCCGGCAGCTCCGCAGGCGCGAAGGCGAGCACGAAGACCACGGCGGCGAAGGCCGCGAAGACCCCCGCCGGCACCGCCAAGACCTCGACAGCCAAGGGCTCCCCGAAGAAGGCGACGCCCGCGAAGGCCGCGCC
>CAYGST010000077.1:6384-13437 GCA_964352415.1 uncultured Planctomycetaceae bacterium
CTGCGAAGTCGACCAAGCCAGCGACGACCCGGAGCGCCGCGAGCAAGAAGGCCGCCGGCCGGTCCAAGGCCAGCACCTCCATCGCGATCGGCGGGGACGACCTCTCGGCCATCAAGGGCATCGGACCCAAGGTCGTGAAGCGCCTCGAGGACGCGGGCATCCGCACCTACGCGCAGCTCGTCGCCCTCGGCAAGAAGGACATCGACGTCCTCGCGACGACGCTCGACGTCCCGGCCAAGCGCATCGAGTCCGAGGGCTGGATCGCGAGCGCCGCGAAGCTCGCGAAGCGCTAGCCCGCGGCGGGACGAGCGACGCCGCCGCCCGAGGGCCGGGCGACGTTCCGCAGCTCGAGGCTCGTGCTCAGGGCTCGAGACGTACGATCGTCCGCGGGAACGGGATGCACTCGCGGATGTGCGTCACGCCCGTGATCCAGCCGACGAAGCGCTCGAGCCCGAGCCCGAAGCCCGCGTGCGGGACCGAGCCGTAGCGGCGCAGGTCGAGGTACCACTGGAAGGCCTCCATCGGCAGCTCGTGGGCACGAATGCGGCCCTCGAGCACGTCGTGATCGTCCTCGCGCTGGCTGCCCCCGATGATCTCGCCGACGCCCTCCGGACCGATGACGTCGACGCACAGGACGCGCTCGTCGTTCTCCGGGTCGCGCTTCATGTAGAACGCCTTCACGTCCTTCGGGTAGTGCGTGATCATCAGCGGCTTGTCGTGCATCTCCGACAGGATCGTCTCATCGGGCGCGCCGAAGTCGTCGCCTTCCACGAACTCACTGTCGGGGTGCTCGAGCAGGATCTTCGAGGCCGCGTCGTAGGTGATGCGCGGGAACGGCGGGACGATCGCCTCGAGCTTGGCGGGATCGCGCTCGAGGTCCGCGAGCTCCGTGCCGCACTTCGCGAGGACGTCCTTCACGACGTAGCAGATCATGTCCTCGGCGAGCTGGCAGACGTCGCCGAGGTCGGCGAAGGCGACCTCCGGCTCGAGCATCCAGAACTCGGTCAGGTGGCGGCGCGTCTTGGACTTCTCGGCGCGGAAGGTCGGACCGAAGGTGTAGACCTTGCCGAGCGCCATGGCGGAGGCCTCGGCGTAGAGCTGGCCCGACTGGGTCAGGAAGGCCTTGCGCTCGAAGTACGGGACCTCGAACAGCTCGCTCGTCCCCTCGCACGCGTTCGGCGTGAACATCGGCGAGTCCATGCAGACGAAGTCGAGCTCGTGGAAGAAGCTGCGCAGCGAGAACATGACGTGGTTGCGCACGCGCATGATCGCGGACTGCTTCTTCGAGCGCAGCCAGAGATGACGCTGGCTGAGCAGGTAGTCGACGCCGTGCTCCTTCGGCGTGATCGGGTAACCGTCCACCGACTGGAGAACGTTCACCGACTCGACGCCGACCTCGAAGCCGCCGGGCGCACGCTCGTCGGCCTTGACGCTGCCAGTCAGCTCGAGGCTCGACTCCTGGCCCATGCTCGAGACCGCATCGAACTCCTCTTCGGTGACGTTCTTCTTGAACACCACGCACTGCACGATCCCGCTGCCATCGCGCAGCTGGAGGAAGTGCAGCTTGCCCTTGGAGCTCTTGTTGTAGAGCCACCCCTTGAGGGTGACGGTCTCGCCGACGTGCTCGGAGAGGTGCTGGACGGTCGTGACGGTGGCCATGCGCTTCGTTCGGTTCGGGGTCGCGGAGGTGCGAGGGCGGAGAGGGTAGCCGCAAGGCGCCCTCTCGCCAACCGACCGCGGCGCCAACCAGCAGCGCTCCTAGGGGAACATCGCGTGGGAGCCCGAGAGGTCCACGTTGGCGATCGCGCCGCCCCGCAGGGTGACGCGGCCCTTGCAGCTCGCTCCGGCGCGGCGCGCCTCGGCGACGGCGAGGTCGTCGCCGCCGCCCTCGAGCAAGGCGGACAGCTCCTCGAACGGGGTGATCAGCTCGATGCGTTCGTAGCCCATCGCCAGGAGGCGGCTGTGAATGCGCTCCGTCAGCGCGGCGACGCTCGGGCGCTCCGGCTCGCGGATGCCCGCCGACTCCGGCGCGCGGCTGGCCTCCTTGCGCGCGACCTCCGCCAGCGATAGCAGCTTCTCCTCGAGCCGCTTCTGCCCGTCACGCATATCGATCAGGACGTGTTCGAGGCGCCGCAGATCGAGCTCACCGCCCGAGTCCGCGATGCGCGCGACGTGGCCCTTGATGTCGTCGAGGCGATCGAGTCGCGCGAGGCGATCCTCCATCGTGCGTTGACGCGCGACGATGGCCCACAGGAGACCGGCGATCACGGCCAGCAGGATCAGGGCAAGGGTCTCGAGCATGAAGGTCTCCGTGGAATCGGGCGCGAACGCGAATCGACGCGACCGACAAGGTAGCATCCGACCGCTCCGGAGTCCTCGACCCACGCCGCATGACGCGCCTGATCCCGTTCGCCGTCGCCCTCGCCGCGCTCGTTGGCGTGTTCTTCCTGCCCAGCGGGTCGCGCGCGTCTCTCGGCGTGCTCTCCGCCTACGAGGCCGTGCTCGAAGCCGAGGTCCCCGGCGAGGATGGCGCGCCCGCGCGGCCTCTGCACGAGGTCTGGTTCGACACCGAAGCGTTCCGCCCCGCTACCGAGACCGAGCCGGCCAAGTTCCTGCTCGGCGGTGTGCGCTTCGCCGACATGGGCAGCGAAGCCGTGGGCGACTTCGACGTCCACGGCGAGCTGCGCACGGCTATCGTGCGCGGTCTCCGACAGGTCATGGCCAGCGACGACATGCGCGCGCTGCACGGCGAAATCGCGCTCATCGGCGATCAGGCACCGGCGGTCTATGGGCTCAACCTCTTGATGACCCTCGACGAGAGCGCGTACGAGTTCAGCTGGAGCGTGCGCGAGCAGCCGCTGCCTGGCGTCGGCGAACCGCCCGCGCCCACCGAGTCGGTCCTCGAGGTGCCCTTCCGCGCTCCGGGGCCGATCTCCCTGCTTCCGCCGATGGTCGCCATCGCGCTCGCCGTCCTGCTCCGGCGGCCCGTCGCTTCGCTCTTCCTCGGGGTCCTGGTCGGGGCGTATCTCCTGCGCCTCGGGTCCCCCGACAACGTCGTGGTCGAGGTCGCCAAGGGCTTCGGCGATGTCTTCCGCGTGTTCTTCTGGAAAGAGGCGTCGGACGGCAGCCGGCTGATGATCGTTGGATTCGTCATCGCCATGCTGGCGATGGTCGGAGTCATCACGAAGAACGGGGGCATCCGCGGGCTGATGAACCACGTGGCGAAGCTCGCGCGCAGCGCGCGCTCGACGCAGATCGCCACGTACCTGATGGGGCTGCTCGTGTTCTTCGACGACTACGCGAACACGATCCTCGTCGGCAGCACGATGCGTCCGCTCACGGATCGCTTCCGCATCGCGCGCGAGAAGCTCGCGTACATCGTCGACAGCACCGCGGCACCCGTCGCTGGCCTGTCCATCTTCAGCACCTGGATCGCCTTCGAGGTCTCGACCTTCAGCGCGCAGCTGCCGATGGCCGGGCTCTCCGCGAGCGACGGCTACAGCGTGTTCATCGACACGCTGCCCTACCGCTTCTACTGCATCCTCTCGCTGGCCTTCGTCGCGCTCGTGACGACCACCGGACGAGACTTCGGCCCGATGCTCGCCGCCGAGAAGCGCGCGCGTCGCACGGGCCAGCTCGTGCGCGAGGGCGGGACCCCCATGGTGGGCGACATCGCGACCGCGATGGAGCCCGCGCGCGGCGTCACCATCCAGGCCTGGCGCGCGCTCGTTCCGCTGCTCGTCTTCGTGGGCGTCACGTGCTTCACGATCCTTCAGACGGGCGGCGCGTTCGCCGACGACGCCCCCTCGCTCTTCACCATCCAGGGCCTCTCCGCCGTGCTCGGCGGCGGCGACAGCTACCTCGCCCTCTGGCGCGGCTCGAGCCTCGGCCTGCTGACGGCGGTGCTCGCCTCGCTCGCCGCGGGCCTGCGCCTGGAGATCGTGGATGCGGCCTGGAAGACGCTGCGCTCGACGGGAGTCGCGCTCGCGATCCTCTATCTGGCGTGGATGATCGGCGCCGTATGCGGCGAACTGAACACGGCGCACTACCTGACCGCGCTGCTCGAGAACATGGAGTATCCGCTGGCCCTGCCGGTGATCCTCTTCGTCCTCTCCGGCGCGATCGCGTTCGCTACGGGCTCCTCCTGGTCGACGATGAGCATCCTGCTGCCGCTCGTCGTCGGCCTCTCCTACAGCCTCGGCGAGCGCAACATCGCGGCGGACCCCGAGAGCATCGACGGCTACATGCTGATGGTGCTCTCGATCGGCGCCGTCCTGGAGGGCTCGATCTTCGGTGACCACTGCTCGCCGATCTCGGACACGACGGTGCTCTCCTCGGTCGCTTCAGCCTCCGACCACATCGACCACGTCCGCACCCAGGCGCCGTACGCCGCCCTGACGATGGTCGTCGCGATCGCGGCCGGCTACCTGCCTGCCGCGGCGTTCGGGCTGCACCCGGGCCTGAGCCTGCTCGCGGGCGTCGTCGTTCTGTGGATCGGCTTGCGCGTGCTCGGCGAACGAGCCGATGAGGAGCCCAGCGTTCCCCCGTCGGACCCCTCGGACGCCCCGCTCAGCTGAGTCCTGCGCGGGAAGGACCCTGAGCTCCGCTGCTCCGCGCGCCCCCCCTACCGTGAGCCAAGCCCCCGACACGTCCGCGACCGCCCCGCTCCTGACCCCCAAGCTGAAGCGTCGGCTCGGGGCAGGCGTCGCCTTCGGCGTGGTCGTCTACGTCGCGCTCGCGCTCTACGCGGACGGGCCGCAGATCGCGCGTTCGCTCCGGCGCTTCCCGATCAAGTGGGTGTTCGTCGCCTGCGGGCTCTCGTTCCTGAACTACTGCGTGCGCTTCCCGCGCTGGGAGCGCTACCGCGCGATCCTCGGGATCGAGATGTCCCGCCTGACGTCCTTCCGCATCTACCTCGCGGGCCTGGCGCTGACCGTCACGCCTGGAAAGATGGGCGAGGCCTTCCGGTCGCTGCTGATCCAGCGCGAGGACGGCACGCCGATCGCGCGCAGCGCGCCGATGGTCGTGGCGGAGCGCTTCACGGACCTGCTCGGGTTCTTGATCCTGCTGGCGATCGGGGGGATCGCGAGTCGGCCGGAGTACGTCTGGGTGTTCTGGGCGACGCTCGCGCTGTGCGGTGTGCTGCTCGCGCTGGCGTCGTCCACGCGGGTCGCTGGCTTGGCCATCGGCGTGGCGGCGAAGACGCCGATCGTGAAGCGCTTCGCGGGGGAGCTGCACCACGTGTTCGACTCGACGCGGGAGCTCTTGGCGCCGCGGGAGCTGCTGATGCCGACGGTCGTCTCGACGCTCGGCTGGGGGCTGGAGTGTTACGCGTTCTACCTGGTGTCGGCGGCGCTCGTGCCGCACGGGGTGAGCTTCCTGTTCGCGATGTACACCTTCGCTCTGTCGGCGATCCTCGGGGCGCTGGTCATCTTCTTGCCGGCGGGGCTGGGAGTGACGGAGTCGACGATGGGGACGCTGCTGCGGAACGAGTACCGGGCGGTCGGTGTGGCCTACGACACGGCAGCGGCGAAGGCGCTCTCGGTCACGCTCATCATTCGCCTCTGCACGCTCTGGTTCGCCGTGGCCCTGGGGGGCTTGGCCCTGTTCCTGCATGCGCGGCTGCTGCGGCGCAAGGCGGGCGTGGGGTGACAGAGCGCCTCTCGGCCAGATGGACCCGAAGCTCTCACCGTGACCCCTGATCAGTCGTACTCGACGACCTGCGGCAAGCGCGCCGCCCGCGAGAGGTAGCGCATCGCAATCGCGCGCAGCGCCGGCCCGCCGCTCGTCTCGCCCTTGAAGGCCTCGATCCACTGACGCGTGGCCTCCAGCCGCCCGAACACGTGACCATGAACACTCGCGCTCGGCGGCTGTCCAACGGGAACCGGAGCGATGAGATCCGCGTGCCAGGCCGGCTCGATGCGCGTCTCCTCGTTCCAGTCGTTCCAGGTCGCGATCTGCACCCAATCGAAGCCGTGCGCGAAGGCGGCCTCCACCGTCGCTGGGTAGAGCGCGCCATTGAAGTCGTCGAGCACGCGCACGCACAGCGGCGCGCCGTCCTCTCCGGCCAGGTTCGTGACTCCCCAGCCCCCGACGCCCGTGTCGTCGAAGTGCGGCCAGACGGTCAGCACCCCGAGCCGCGCCGCGTCGTCACCCGCCGCCCAGTCCGCCACCTCGCGCGCGAGGCCGTCCACGTGGGACTCGAGCGCGGGGAGCGTCGGCGCCGGGCTGGTGGGAATGCTGGCGCGCGCGTCCTCCCAGGTGCGGTAGCGCAGGAGCTCGCGCGCGATCAATCGCCAGCGCGTGAAGCCCTCGAGGGCCGAGCCCGCCTGCGGCGTCGCATCCGCGATGAGGAGCAGGTCCTCCCCGGTTTGGGCGTGCACGTCGGCGCGCACCGTCGCCCACACAGCCTCGTCGAGACACTGGGTCCCCGACGGGTCGCAGCCGAGGTTCCGAAACAGGAACACGACCAGTCGTCCGTCGCGACGCAGGGCCGCGCGCGACCCGCGCTGGCGCTCGGCGAGCCAGGCGAGGTCAGCCGTGATGCCCGCGACCTTCTGCCCGAGCGTCGGCTGCCCCTGGACCCACCCGAGCAGGTGCACCTTCGGTTCGTACATCGTCGCGACCTTGACGTCGCAGCCCGGCCGCGACGCGGCCGCGAGCAGCGCTTCGAACGCCTCGGCGTTCAGCGGCTCGCGGCCCTGCTGGAGGTCCTGCTCGGCCAGGACGTGCCCTTGCCAGTCGTAGATGAAGTGGTCGATCCCCGCAGCCGCCGCGAGCTGCAGGTGGTAGCGCAGGACGTCCGGGTCACGGGAGTCGTAGGCACCGACGAGCGGCAGCGGCGCGGTCTGCGCCTCGACGCTGACGGCGACGTCGCGGCGCCCGTTCGCACGCAGGCAGGTCGGACTCGTCGCGCAGTCGGGGCTGTGGAAGAAGCCGCTGAACCCGCCGTCGCAGGCCGGGGGCGCCTGCCAGTGCCAGTTGCGCCAGCGGCCCTGCGCGGCTGCGGGTCCGAACGGGATCACCGAGCTGGCGGCTTCGCCGCGCTGGGAC
>CAYGST010000078.1:0-13433 GCA_964352415.1 uncultured Planctomycetaceae bacterium
CATGGGACTCGGCCAGGCATCCGGATCGAACTGATGCCGCGCTCCTGACGCGCTCTCCTCGACCGCCAGAGCCCCCGATGACGACGCCGCCCATCGACCCCGATACGCTGCTGCTCGACCTGCTACGACCCGAGGCCTACGCTGCCGGCCCTGCCGAGGTCGGCTTCCTCGCGACGCACATCTCCTGGCTGCTGTTCGCGGGCGATCGGGTCTACAAGCTGAAGCAGCCCGTCGACCTCGGCTTCCTCGACTACTCGACGCTCGAGGCCCGCAAGCACTTCTGCGAGGAGGAGGTGCGCCTCAACCGACGCATGGCACCGGACGTCTACCTCGGCGTCGTGGCGATCACGCGCGGCGGCGATGGCCGGCTGCGCGTCGGCGGTAAGGGCGATCCGCTCGAGTACGCGGTCGAGATGAAGCGCCTGCCCGCGGGGCGCATGCTCGACGCGCTGCTCGAGCGCGGCGAGCTCGACAACCAGATGCTGAACGACGTCGCCGGACTGCTGGCGCGCTTCCACGCGGGCGCGGCGACCGGCCTCGGCGTCGACGAGCACGGCGCCCCAGCAGCGATCCGCCACAACGTCGCGGAGAACTTCGAGCAGCTCGGGCCGTTCGTCGGCGCGCCCGGCGAGGGCGACGCGGTGCTGACGCGCGCCCACCTCGAGTTCCTGCAGTCGCGCCAGCTCGGCTTCCTCGACGAGCACGCGGCGCTCCTCGGCCAGCGCGTCGAGGGCGGCCGGGTCCGCGAGGGCCACGGCGATCTGCACTCGGGGAATCTGTGCTTCCTGCCGAGCGGCGTCGTCGCCTACGACTGCATCGAGTTCTGCGACCGCTTCCGGTGCGGCGACGTCGCCGTCGACCTGGCCTTCCTCGCCATGGACCTCGACGTGCGCGGCTTCCCCGCATTCTCGCGCTACCTCGTCCGGCGCTACGCCCAGGAGGCCGAGGATCCGGAGCTGCACGCGCTGATGGGGTTCTACAAGGGCTACCGCGCCGTCGTGCGCGGCAAGGTCGCGGGCTTCACGGCGCTCTCCGCGGACGCCGACACGCGCCGACGTGACGAGGAGCTGCGGCGCACGATGCGCTACCTGCAGCTCGCCGCGTCCTACGAGCTGGAGCCGACTCTGATCCTGATGTGCGGCCTGCCCGCCAGCGGCAAGAGCTACCTCGCGGAGGACCTGGCCCGGGCGCTGCGCGCCGTCCTCTTGCACAGCGACACCCGCCGCAAGGTGCTCGCCGGGCGCCGCGTCACCGACCGCGCGAACGAGGACGTCGGCGCGGGCCTCTACACGCCGGAGCAGAAGGAGCGCGTCTACCGCTCGCTGCTCGACGATGCGCTGGGGACGCTCAAGGCCGGACACTCGGTGCTCATCGACGCGACCTTCACGCAGCGCGAGCAGCGCGCTCGCTTCGTCGACGCGGCGGCGCGGCTCGGGCTCCCCTACCACGTCGTTCACGTCACCGCGCCCGAAGCCGTCGTTCTCCAGCGTCTCGCCGCGCGCGCCGCGGACCCGACGGCGATCTCCGATGCCGGCGTCGCGGTCTACCGCGCCGCGCAGGCGAGCTTCGAGCCGCCCGACGAGGTCCCCGCGGGTCACCTCGTCGAGGTGGAGTCCGGTACGGGCTGGGCCGAGGTCAGCAGCGCCCGGGTCCTCGAGCAGCGCATCGCCGCCAGCTCCTGACGGCGAACGGGGCGCTTCGGCGAAGACCCTCGCCGCTGTTCGCGGCTCCGTTCGCGGCGCCGCTGGCGGGGCTCAGCCGCCGAGCGCCCGCAGCCGCTCGCGGATCGCCGCGCGCAGGTCGGGGTCTCCGCTCTCCAGGTCGAGCGCGCGCTCGTAGCTCTTTCGCGCGGCGGAGCGTTCGCCCACACCTTCCTGCGCGAGTCCGAGGTAGTAGCGCAGCGCGGCGTTCGCCGGGTAGCGCTCCGCGGCGACGAGCAGGCGGGCGCTGGCCCGCGCGTAGCGCTCCTTCCCGAGGTCGATGACGCCGAGGTAGAAGGGCGGCTTCCAGTGGCCGCGCTCGCCGACCGCGTCGCGATACAGCGCTTCGGCCCGCAGGAACGAGAGCCACGCACCGCCGACGTCGTCGCGCTCCAGCGCCAGCTCGCCCGAGAGGATCCAGAACAGCGGCTCGGTCTGCACCTCGTGCAGCGCGAGCGCCAGCGAGGTCCACGCCAGTTCGAGGTCGCCCTCCTCGCCGGCCGCGAGCAGCGCGCGCGCGTCTTCCCAGTTCTCGTAGGCGCTCTCCTCGCGGCGCGCTCGCTGCATCAGCGAAGACACGGCTTCGCTCGTACCGCGGAAGGTTCCGGGCGCGCGCTCGAGCACGTCGGGGTACTGCTCGCGGATCAGGCGCTCGAAGCGTTCGCGGCGCTCGTCGTCCGTCGGGTGCGTGCCGAGGATCGAGCTGCGCTCGGAGTTGTAGCCGCGATCGAACGCGCGCATCAGCTCGCGCGGGTCGTAGCCGAGCGCGTGGGCGTAGTACGCGCCGCGCCGATCGGCCTGGAGCTCATGCTCGCGGCTGTACTTCAGGTTGACGAGCTTGGACGGCGCGCGCAGAACACCGCCGGCGAAGCCCACGACATTGCCCCCGATCGGCAGGACCCCCCCGAGCCACTCGAACGGGATCGCCGGCAAGCCGATCAGCGCCCCCTTCGAGCCTCCCGTCATCGAGTGGCGGTGTTCGACGTGTCCGATCTCGTGGCCGAGGATCGAGACCAGCTCGGCCTCCGACTCGATCTCTGCCAGCATTCCGCGCGTCACGTAGACGTAGCCGCCGGGCAGAGCGAGCGCATTCGGCTCCGACGAGGCGAGCACCGTCACCTGGAAGTCCAGCTCGTCGCGTCTTGGACTGAGCGCGACGATCCGCTCCACGATCGCTCGGACCACCTCCTGAGCCTCTGCATCGGCCAGGATGCCGTCGAGCTCCACCTCGAGCCCGGGCCCCTCCTCGGCGCCGACGGCGCGCTCGCGCTCCGGTGACCAGCTCGTGAGGGAGTACTCGCGGCGCCCGCTGACCGGGTCCGTGACGCAGGCCGCTAGGAGTAAGAGGGCGAGAAGCAGTCGGAGTCGAGGCATGCTCGATGCGGGTTCTGGGGACGTGCGGCAACCTCGTCACGGTCGCGGGTCGCCCGGACGGGCGGAGGAGTCTACTCTGATGCGCTGCGCCCCGGGCAGAGCCCGCCCCCCACTGACATCATCCGCCACTCCATGCGCCTCGTCCTCGCCTTCGCCCTCCTCGCCATCACCGGCTGCGCCACGACCGCGCCGCTGAGCTTCGCTCCGGTGACGCCCACCGCCACGGCGAGCCTCGAGCCCGCGACGGAGCGCGCCCCCGCCGCCTGGCCGACGGCCGCCGCCCACGCGCTGCCCGTTGAGTACGCGCCGCTGTTCGATCCGCAGGGGTCGTCGGTGCGCCCCACGTACCAGGAGTACCAACAGCGCGAGCAGCGCGCCTACGAGCAGCGCTGGGCGCCTGGCCAAGCCGTCCTCCAGGGCTACATCGGCGCCGCGCGACTCGATGAGATTCGCCGCACCGGTGGCAACCTCCCGCCGATCGACGGCTCGTCGGACAGCCTCAGTCAGTACCCGATCATCGGCGGCGGCGCGCAGTGGAAGCTCGCGGGTCGGCGCATCGACTTCGGCATCGAGGGCATGTTCAACATCGCCTGGCGCTCGGGCGGAACCGCGTTCGCCGCCGGCGGCGGCGGGTTGACGGTCGCCGTCAAGGTCGACCTCTGGATGGTGGACTTCTACGGCGGGCCGTTCCTCAGCATCCCGCTCGGCCGCAAGGCGCGCGCCTACGGCGCTGTCGGACCGATGATGACCTTCGCGACCTACGATCAGAACGCGCAGGCCTCGGTGAACTCCGGCTACTCGACAGGCTTCGGCACCGGCGTCTACGGGCGCTTCGGCTTCGAGTTCGAGACCTGGAAGGGCACGTTCGTCGGCTTCGGCGCGCGCTATCAGGACAACACGATCGACCTCTCCAGCCTCGGCGACCTCGACGTGCAGGGTTGGCAGTACTTCGTCAGCGTCACCGAGGGCTTCTGAGCACCAAGCCCATGCGCAGCACGACGCGAGCGATAGGACTGGCGGGTCCCTTGCTCCTCGCGCTCGCCGCTTGCGGCGGCGACGGTGAGGTTCAGGGGGCGAAGCGCGCGCAACCGGTCCCCGGCCCGTCACCCGAGGCCGACCGCGTGGAGGCGAGCGGCTCGAGAACGACGGGCGCGGAGGAATCCGGCGGGGAAGCGGAGAACTCCGAGGTGGGTGACGCCACCGCGACCCGCGAGGCCGCACCCGCACGGCCGCCCGCCCTGGGGCGCGCCACGACGCGTGACGTCGGCGATCTCGACCGCGTGCTCGCGGAGCGTCGCCTGCGCGTCCTCGTCCCCCACGCGCGGCCGTTCTTCTTCGTCGAGGAGGGCCAGCCGAAGGGCATCACCTTCGAGCTGTTCCGCGAGTTCGGGACGTGGCTCGAGGAGCAGCATGGTCTGCGCCGCGGCGACCTCAGCGTGATTTGCATCCCGTGCCCGCTCGACGCCGTCGTCCCGTGGCTGAACGAAGGCTACGGCGACGTCGCCGCCGGCGCGCTGACGATCACGCCCGAGCGCTCGGCCGAGGTGACCTTCACCGTGCCGCTCGTGAAGGACGTGGACGAGGTGCTGCTCGCCTCCCAGGATGCACCCGCTGTCAGCACCCTCGCCGACCTGGCGGGGCGCGAGGTCTGGGTCGCGGACGGCAGCAGCTACGCGGAGCACCTGGCCGCGCGCAGCGAAGAGCTCGTGGCCGAGGGCCTCGAGCCGATTCGAATCACCCTGGCGCGCTCGACGCTGACAACGACGGCGCTGATCGAGATGGTCCACGCCGGCATCGTCGACTACATCGTCTGTGACGCCTACCTCGCCGAGCTCTGGGCCCAGGAGCTCGACGGGCTGCGGCTGCACGCGGAGGTCAAGACTCACACAGGCGGCGAGCTCGCGTGGGCCATGCGCAAGGACAACACGCAGCTCCACGCCGCGCTCAACGACTTCGCCAAGACGGCCAAGAAGGGCTCGCTCCTCGGCAACATCCTGATCAAGCGCTACTTCGGCAGCACGAAGTGGATCCAGAACCCGATCGACGAAGAGAACAGCGCGCGCATCGACCGCTACGCGGGCTGGATCCGCGAGATCTCGAAGGAGTACGAGTTCGACTGGCTGCGTGTCGCTGCCCAGTGCTTCCAGGAGTCCCGGCTCGACCCCGACGCCACGAGTCGTTCGGGTGCGCTCGGCCTGATGCAGCTCCTGCCCTCGACCGCGAAGGACATGGATTGCGAGGACCCGCTCGACCCCGAGCAGAACCTGCGCGCGGGCATCAAGTACCTCGACTGGCTGCGCACGAACTTCTTCGCGGAGCCGGAGCTCGACGAGGAAGAGCGCATGAACTTCATCCTCGCCGCCTACAATGCGGGGCCGGGCAACGTGCGCCGCTGGCGCAAGGAAGCGCCGGAGCACGGACTCGACCCGAACCGCTGGCGTCACCACGTCGAGCGCCTCGCGCTCGAGAGCGTGGGCGTGCAGCCGGTGCGCTACGTCGACAACATCGAGGCTTACTACGTTGCGTACACGCTCCTCGTGGAGCTCCGAGACACGGAGCGCGCAGCCGAGACGCCGCGCTGAGCGCTAAGCGCGCCGAGACCGGCTCGCCATCGTGATCGCGCGCGAGCCGGGGCGCCCTCCGCAGCAGCGAGCCTCCACCATTTCACGCACGCTCGATGAAGCCGCCGTCCCGCTCCTCGCTCCGCCATCGGGCCGCTCCTGTCCTCGTCCTTGGCCTCGGCCTCGGCGGTGTACTCCCTGCAGCTTGCGCGACGGTCGATCCCGCGGTCGGACCCGAGGGCGCGGGCGACGAGGCCGCACCGCTCTCTCCCGAGGCGACCTTGATCCCCCACGACCAGCGTCCCCTCTGGCGACCCCTGGAGGGCCGCGTCTCGCGCATCGCCTTCGGCTCGTGTGCCGCCGCGGGGACATCGCAGCCAATCCTGCGACGAATCGCGGCCGCGAAGCCGGAGCTCTTCGTCTACGCGGGCGGGACGATCCACGCGCCGACGCGCGCGAGTTCGAGCGCCCCGATCTCAGCGACGTCCCTGCGCCGGGGGTGGACGCGGCTCACCGCGAGCGAGGACTGGCGCTACCTCGCGGAGCGCGTGCCCCTCGCGGGCGCCTACGCTGAACACGACTTCGGGCCGCCCCGCGGCGATCTGCCGCTCGAGCAGCTCTCGAAGCACCTCTTCCTCGACGCCTTCGGCGAGCCCGCGGACTCCGCGCGGCGTCGGCGCCGCGGCCTGTACGGGTCCCGGGTGCTGGAGTCCCACGGCAAGCGCATCCAGCTGATCCTGCTCGACACGCGCACGTTCAGGTCGCCGCAGGTCCTCGCCGAGCGCCCGGCCGACGCGGGCGGCAGCCTCGGCAAGTTCGCCATCGACGAGCGTGAGGGCGCGACGATCCTCGGCGACGCGCAGTGGGGCTGGCTCTACGCGCAGCTCGAGGAGGAGGTCGACCTGCGGCTGATCGCTTCGAGCACGCAGGTGCTCGCGGCGCACAAGGGGATGGACCAGTGGACGCTCCAGCCGCGGGAGCGCCGGCAGCTGACTCGGGTCGCCCTTCAGCATGTCATGCTCACCTCGTCGCCGACGATCCTCCTGTCCGGCAACGCCCACTTCGCGGAGATCAGCGCGAAGAAGATCCGAGTGAGTCACTCCGACGACTGGTTCCTCCTCGACTTCACCTCGAGCGGCCTGACCCACACCGAGCCCGTCTACGCCGCCGCGCCCAACCCTGCCCGCGTCGCCGGCCCGTTCACCGAGCTCAACTTCGGACTGATCGAGGTCGACTGGGACGCCGAGGGCGGCCCGCTCGTGCGGCTCTCCGCCGTCGGCGCCGACGGAAGTGTCGGCTTCGAGCACGTGACGAACCTCGCGTTCGTGCCATTCGACGAAGCAGCCGACTAGTCCGCCCGCGCCCGACCAAACGCCGCCGACCGCGCGCCTCCGGTCGAGACCGGCGGTCGCCCGCCCTGCAGCTCGGCGCCCGGCACCTTCATCCAGAACCAGCCACGCAGCTCCCCCGGCGCGAAGCCCGTCGCCCGGTCGTCCGGGTAGAGCTCGGCGAGGCGCTCACCGACGCCCTCGGCCAGCATCTCCGCCGGTCCGTGACACTTCAGGCAAGCGTCGCCCATGCGGATGGGAGCGAGCGCGGCCAGCGACCCGTCGCTGCCGACGATCACGACCGGCTCCTCGGGCTGCGGCTCGAGGGTCGTCGGGAAGGTTCCATCCGAACCGCATCGCGGTGCCGGCGGTGGCCATGGTCAGGAGGTTGCCCGCTGATCCGGAGAGGCTGACGAGCCAGTCGACCGAGGAGCCGTGTCGCCAGAGCCGCCAGCGCCGCTCGTATCCAACATTGAGCAACAGCTCGTTGTCGATCTGGGTGTCCCAGCCCTCCGCAGCCTTCGAGCCGATCAGGTCGTGGACTCCGTTCTGGATCGCCTCGCCGCCGGCGATGGGTCCGACGACGCCGACGACGAACGAGAGCGCGTCCATCGTCTCGTCGTTCTGCGCGCCGGCGGTCGCAGTCAGGCAGAGCGATGCGGAGTACGGGAGGTCGGCGCCGTCGACGGGGTCAGGATCGGTGATGTCGCTCGGCGTGAAGATGCGGTGGGAGAGCGAGTACGAGAAGAAGCGCTGCTGCCGCTCCCGCTCGAAGATCGAGAGGCCGTCGAACCAGCGCCCTGCGCCACCCCAGATCGGGGCCTCATCGAACGACCCGAGGTATCCCGAGACCCAGCCGACCTGGACTCCGCTCGTGTAGTCGTCGTCGGAGTCCGCAAAGGTGTCGTTGTCGAGCGCAAAGCGCCACGTCCCGCGCGGGTCGAAGAGCGCCTCCTCGCGGAGCTCCTGCCCGAGGGTGCCCGGTGCGAGGAGCACGAGGACGAGCAGGGCGGCGCGCCAGCGATAGGGCGTGGTGAGAGACTGGACCATCGACATGTCTGCCGCGCGTTCAGAACCGGAAGCGCGCCTCGACGGCGGCGAACTGGACGGTCTCGTCCTCCCCCGTCGCCTCGATGAAGCCGCCGGGGAGCAACGTCGAGTAGGCCAGCGTGAAGTCGTAGTTGCGGTGCGGGGCGTAGGTGATCGCCGCGTCGAGCTGCACGCCGATGTGGCGCTCCGACGCTCCGCCGTCGGGACGGATCAAGAAGCCTCCGTTGTCGTAGATCCCGTCGCCCGTGCTCTCGCGCCAGTAGGACACCGCGCCGAAGCCGAACTGGACCTGCTCCGAGGCCTCGAGGTCGAGCGAGGCATGCAAGTTGATCAGGTTGTAGGGACCGAGCAGCCCGATCTCTCCGAAGTACTTGCCGTTGGGGAACAGCGGATTGAAGGTCTCGAGGTCGCCGTCGCCAGGGTCGTCGTCTCCGCTGATTACGTTGGCCTTGAACCCGACTCGGGGCCGCCAGGGCGCATCCTCGAAGGTGTATCCGGTCAGCGTCGCGACTGACCAGGCGCGGATATTGCCGCTCCCGAACGTCCCGACCTGGCCGAAGAGCTCGTGGTTCCAGTCCCACCTGCCGCTCGTCCCGAAGAAGCGTGCCCCGAACGTGTGACGCTCCTCCTCTCCGCCGCCCTGGTTGAAGACCGCCTCGTCATCGATGAAGCCGATGTAGTACAGGTCGAGGCCGGACGAGTCGGCGAGGTCCAGCGCGCGCGTGCCGTAGACGCTCCAGATTGTCTCCGTCTCGCTGGAGGCGTCGTCGAACTCGCCAGGCAGGTGGTCGACCGGGAAACCGACGAACGCGTCGAGCTGCCAGTCCTCGTGGTCGTAGACGACCTTCGCGACGTCGAAAGCCTGAAGGACGTTCGGACCGTAGCGGGTGCTGATCAGGCGCTGTGAACCGTAAGCGAGGACCTGGCGCCCGACTCGCCCCGCGACCCGCCCCTCTCCAGCGAAGGAGGCGAGCTCCACGAAGCCCTGCAGGACGTCGGCGCGGTTCTCGTCGATCGGCGTGGCCTCGAGCTCGTCCCCGACCTCGAACGCGCTGATGAGCTGGACGAAGCCCCGGGCGTGCGGCCCGACGTGCAGGTCGCCGTAGGGGAGGGCTCGGAGCCAGACGTAGTCGCGGTCGGGCGGATCCTCTTCGCCGAAGAGTTCGTTCTGAAAGCCCTCCCAGCGCGCGCGCAGCTCGGCGCCGAGCGCGAGGTAGACGTCGCCGGAGTCCCCCTGCGGGATGAACTTGGTCGGCTCCCACCAACCGCCCCGGCGATTGGTCAGGTTCGCGAGATAACCATAGTCCTCGTCGTAGCGCAGGACCGTCATGCGCGGCGGGCCCTGGACGCCGGTGGCCGGCGCCTCGGTTCCTTGTGCGGTGGCCTGGACCGAAGCCAGGCAGGCCACTCCGAGCAGCTGCACGCACCGGCGCCGGCCGCAGCGAGCCTTCCGGAGCGTCACGCCGCCCTCCCTCCGTCTACGGCGATCGAGGGCGCAGCGATGCGATCGAGAGCGGGGCCAGGGACGCCCCCGGCGAGGATCATGAGCAGCACGCCAAGCAGAGCGAAGTTCTTCAGAAGATGCACGAGCTGCTCGGAGCTCCCCTGCTCGAGGTGAAAGACCACGGTCGCGGGTACGAGGAAGGCGAGCAGGAGCAGAGCCCCGAGGCGGACCTGGAAGCCCAGGAGGATGCAGGTGCCACCGAGGAGTTCGAGCAGGATGGCGCAGACCAGGAGCGGCGCCGTCCACGGCATGCCGTGCTCGGCCATGAACGCACGGCTGCCCTCGAAGTCGACGATCTTGTGGACCGCCGATCCCAGGAAGATCGCGCAGAAGGCGAACCTGCCGAGGAGCGCGAGGGCGCCGGCGACCATCACTCGCTCTCCTTCGGAGCCGCGTAGTAGCCGCCGAATCGCGCGACAGGGGACCAATCGGGCTCGACCTCCGGCAGCTCGGGGGAGAGCGCCGCGAACTCCGCCGTGCCGTGGACCGGCTCGCCGGCCACGATCGTCAGGACGGACTCGATGTGGCGCAGCTCCTCGTCGGGCACGCTGAAGTAGTCGGCTGAGAGCACGGCCAGGTCGGCGTACTGGCCCGGCTTCAGGGTGCCCTTCCGGTTCTCCTCACCGGAGAACCAGGCACTGCCCACGGTGAACAGGCGCAGGGCCTCCAGCCGCGTGAGCCGCTGGTCCTTCGGGTACAGCAGCGTCCCGCCCGCAGTACGGCCCGCGACCATCCAGTAGAGCGACAGCCACGGGTTGTGGCTCGACACGCGCGTCGCGTCCGTCCCTGCGCCGAGCGGGATACCGGAATCGACGAGCCGACGCAGGGGCGGCGCCGTGGCTGCCGCCTGCGGGCCGTAACGCTCGAGGAACGACTCACCGGCGAAGGCCATGCGGTCCTGGATCGCAACGCCCCCGCCCAGCCGCTGGATCCGCTGGATCTGCTCGGGCCGGATCGTCTCAGCGTGGTCGATCGCCCAGCGCAGCCCGTCGAAGGGCACCTCCTCGTTCAGACGCTCGAACACGCCGAGGAGGATCTCGATGGACTCTCCGTAGGTCGCGTGGATGCGGAACGGCCAGCGGTTCGAGACGAGGTGCTTCGCCACCTCGTAGAGCTCCTTCTCCCCCTGCTCCTGCAGGTCGGGCCGGGGGGCCATGAAATTCTCGAAGTCGCCCGCGGACCAGACGAGGAACTCCCCGCCGCCTTCGAGCACGAATCCGTCGAGGTGTACGACGTCGCGGTTCTCGTCGACCTGGTTGCGCGAGGTCCAGCCCTTGAAGTCCTCGAGTTCCTTACCCGGGTGCTGCGGGAAGAGGAAGAAGGAGATCCGCAGCGGAAGCCGACCCTGGTCCGCGAGCCGCTGGGTCGCGCCGTAGTTCGTCGGGAAGTGGTGACCCCCGCCCCCGGCGTCGATCGCGCTCGTCAGGCCGAAGCGGTTCAGTTCGCGGTAGAACTGCAGCGTTGAGTTGACTTGCTGCTCGTCCGTCATGTGTGGGAGCTGCGCGATCGTCTTGTACAGGATCGTCGGGTTGGGCTCGGCGATAAGCTCGGCCCCGCCGTCGATGAAGTCGTAGCGCCCACCCGGGGGCGCCTCGGAGGTCTCAGTCAGCCCGAGGGCTTCGACGCCCGCGCGGTTGAGGAAGCCCTTGCTGTATAGGAACAGCACGAACACGGGCGTGTCCGGAGCCACCTCGTTCAGCTCGGCGATCGTCGGCATGCGCTTCTCTGCGAACTGGTGCGGCGACCACCCTCCGATCACGCGCACCCACTGGCCTGCTGGGGGGCGCGCGGCTTGCTCGCGGACCCGCTCGAGCGGGTCCGCGATCGTCGGCACGCCGTCCCAGCGCAGCTCGAGGTTGTAGAAGCGTCCGCCGCGGACTGCGTGCAGGTGCGAGTCGTTCAAGCCGGGGATCACCGTGCGACCGCCCAGCTCGACGACGCGGGTGTCTTCGCCGGTGTACTGGGCGACCTCCTCGGCCGTCCCGACGGCCTGCACGAGGCCGTCCTTGACCGCGAGCGCTTCGACGAAGCCTTCGCCGTAGCGGAGTGTGGCGATCTTGCCGCCAGTCAGGACGAGGTCAGCGGATTCCTGCGCCAGAGAGGCATCCGTGAGCGTGAACGCGGCGAGCGCCGCGACAAGGGTTCGACGGAGGAGGGTCATGAAAGGGTGTTCGGGTGAGCGGCCTGCGGAGAGCTCCCCCTGCGCGGACGTGGTGCGCGCAGGGGGAGCCTGAGAGCGTCGGGACGACCTAGTGGTCGCCCCCCTCCTTGGCGTTGAACATTCCGTACGCGTACTCGATGCCGACGCCATAGGCGCCCGAGTGCTCACGCGCGATGCCGGTGACGGCCTCGTAGGTCTCGGTACGGGCCCAGTCGCGCTGCCACTCGAGCATCACCTGCTGCCAGGTGACCGGATGCGCGCCAGCCTGAATCATGCGCTCCACGGCCATGTCGTGCGCCTCTTTGCTGGTGCCGCCGGAGGCGTCGGTGACGATGTAGACGTCGTAGCCCTCGCCAATGGCCTCGATGGCCGGCATGGTCAGGCAGACCTCCGTCCACAGTGCCGCGATGACGAGCTTGCGGCGACCGGTATCGCGCAGCTCCTTCTTCACTCGGTCGTCGTCCCAGGTGTTCATGCTGGTCCGGTCGTAGATCGTGTTGTCGGGGAACACGTTCTTGATCTCGGGGATGAGCGGCCCGGAGAAGCTCTTCGCCGCGACGGTCGTGAGGGTCGTCGGGACGCCGAAGACCTTCGCTGACTTGGCGAGCGCCTCGACGTTGTTGCGCAGCGCCTGACGATCGTGCGAGTGCACGCCGAAGATCATCTGCGGCTGGTGGTCGATCAGGAGCAAGGTCGAGTTCTCCGGCGTCAGGAGCTCGTGGTCGGGGTTGGCCGAGACGCTCGGAGCCGCCGTCGGCGTCGGGTCGGCGAGGGCCTCGGTCGAGGTGGCCGTCAGGCCGCAGGCAGCGCCGATGGCCAGGACGCCGATGGCGAAGAGGCTGCTGGGAGAGGTGAGGGTGGTCATGGCAATTCGAAGAGGGTGTCGTTGAGGCGAAGGCACGCCTGCATGCGCGCCGAGGGCACCTCGGGCCAATGCGGACAAGTGCGTCGCCTGTTCTGGCGACGGTGGGACTGAGCGATGTACCCGTTCGCCCAGGAGCACGCGAATCACCCGCTCACCCGGACACCGCATTGCGAATTCGCGTCCAGGCCTCCAACGCGAAACGTCCGAACTTCCCCACATCGGGCGCTGCGGAGCGCGCGAAGTTCGGGTGTGATGCCCTCCATGTCCCGGACCGTCACGGAGATCCTGCAGTCGGGTAGTGAGCAACCCAAGCAGCTGCCCGGTCTGCTCTTTCCGCAGGTCTACGACGAGTTGCGGAGGCTCGCCCAGGCCCAGCCGCTGGCACACCGCGCCTCCTTGCGCCCGACGGATCTCGTCCACGAGTCCTTCCTCAAGCTCGTCGAATCCTCCGAGCGCACCTGGGAGAACCGCAGGCACTTCGTCTGCACCGCGGCGTTGGCCATGCGCCAGATCCTCATCGACCGGGCACGCGCACGGTCGGCGCAGAAGCACGGCGGCGGCAGGCCACTCGAGCCCCTGCTCTCCGACGTCCCGTTCGAGACGCCCGACGACTCGGGCCTGCTCGCAGTGGACGCGGCCCTCGTCGCTCTCGGCAGAATCGATGAGCGCGCGGCGAGCGTCGTGACGCTGCGGTTCTTCCTCGGCCTGACCGAGCCGCAGATCGCCGACACCCTCGGCATCACCGACCGCACCGTCCGTCGCGACTGGACCTTCGCCCGCTCTTGGCTCGCGCGCCGACTGGACCGGGACATCGAAGCGTGAGTCAGCAGCAGGAACGACTGATATGGAGGCCCTCCTGTCAAGAGGGCAAAGAGAGCCCTGGACCGCGC
>CAYGST010000079.1:0-13393 GCA_964352415.1 uncultured Planctomycetaceae bacterium
CGAGTCCGAGTTGGGTCATCGGAAAGGTGATGGGGATGTGCCTGGCTCCGTACTCGCCTGGACCTCCGCCTCGTGCCGTCGAAGTGAGCCTGGAGGCACCCGCTGACCCGCCAGGGACCCTGGGGCGGGTGCGGACGAGCGGAGCGGCCGGTCGCCTGGGCCACGACCCCTGGCTGGACGCAGCGACGACCCGGCTCACTGGCGCAGCCCATCAGCGGCGGACCGGACGCCCGGGACCCGCGTCCCCGCAGGGGGGATCCAAAAGGCTGGCGGGCGAGGGTTACTCGCCCCCTGGCCCCGCCTAGAGGCCAGCGCTGCCCGGCTGCATCGACGGATGGAGTCGGGTGGCGCTCGTGGTCCCCGCGCAGGCGAGGTCCGACCGACTCCTCACAACTCGCTGCCCCGCACCCGATGAACCGCTCTCACCGCTCCGGAGTCCGCATCCCGGTCCTCGCCCTGCTGCTGGCGACTCCAGCCGTCGCCTGGCAGGACACCGTCCCCGATGCGCCCAGGACCGATCCGACCGAACCCGAGGTGAAGGCGGTCACGAGCGTCGACGCGCGCGCGAGTCAGTTCCAGAGCAGCTCCAAGAGCAGCGTGGCGCTGGACGTGGACGCCCACGGGCGGACGGTCGCCGTGTGGCACAGCCGGCGGCAGCAGTGGGGCACCTACGGGGTCTACGCGCGGCGCTTCGAGGCCGACGGAAGCCCGCTCGGCGACGAGGTCCGGGTCAACGAGACCACAGCCAGCCACCAGTCGGCGCCCGCCGTCGCCCTCGACGGAAGCGGTACGGCCTGGTTCGCCTGGAGCTCCCACGGTCAGGACGGCGATCAGGGCTCGATCGTCGTGCGGCGCTTCGACGCAGTCCTCGGCAGCGCGACCGAGGAGGTCGTCGTCAACGAGTACGTCCAGGGCGACCAGAAGGAGGCGCGCATCGCCTCCGACGAGCGGGGCAACGCCGTGGTGGTCTGGACCTCGCCCGTCGAGGGCGGCGATCATCGGCACGTCTTCGCCCGCCGGCTCACCCCGGCCGGCGCGGTGAGCGGCCCGGCCTTCCGCATCGACGGCGGGGCACAGGGGTCGAGTCGGCATCCGAGCCTCGCGCTCGCTGCGGGCGGCTCCTTCGTCGTCACCTGGGCGCGGGTCGACGCCAGCGGCCAGCCGGACGGCGTCTTCGCGCGCGCCTTCGACGCCGAGGGACGCGGGGGCGAGGAGTTTCGCATCTCCCCGCAAGGCGCCGGCGGCATCGAGCCCGCGCTGGCCTCGATCGACGCCGAGCGCTTCGTCGCCTGCTGGTTCCAGCAGCACGAGGGCGACTGGCGACTGGCCCACGGCGGCTTCCGGCTCGCCGAAGAAGGTGCGGTCGAGCTCGATCCGCCGGCGCTGATCGCCGCTCCCGAGACCGGCTACGACAGCGGCGCGACCGTGGCCGCGCGCGCGGGCGGCGGCTACGCCCTGGCCTGGAACCGCTTCGGTATCGCGCCCGCGCAGCACGCCGACCTCTACCTCGCGACCTTCGACGCCGATGGCCAGGCGCTGCGTACGCCCTTCCTCGCGACGCAGCAGAGCGAGGGTCATCAGCGCATCGCCCAGGCGGACGGCGCGCGCCTGCTGCACTTCGCCGACGACGGCCGGCTGACGGTCGCCTGGACCGGGGACGCGGGTCTGGGAGATCACCACGCAGCTCACGTCTCCTGGCACGCGGGCGATGGAGCGGTGCTGGCCGCCGCCGAGGTCCCCGCGCAGGCCGTGACCACCTTCGCGCAAGAGGCGCGGCCGCACACTCCGCCGACCTACACGCCGGGCTCGGGTATGCAGCCCCTGCAGCCCGTCCCCACCCTGCACTTCCTGACGGGACTGCTGGGCTTCACGGGAATCACGTACACGGGCTGGGATCCGCCGGACCCCGAGCTGGCGGTCGGGCCCGACCACCTGGTCCAGGTCACCAACGGCGGGATCGCCTTCTTCACCAAGTCCGGTAACGCGACCTTCCAGGATCAGATCGAGGGCTCGAACGGATTCTGGGGCAGCGAGGGGGCGACGGGCTTCGTGTTCGACCCCGAGGTGATCTACGACCCGTACACCGATCGCTTCTTCGCGATGGCCTGCGAGCGCGGCAGCGACAATCTGCCCTACTTCCTGCTCGCCGTGTCCGACGACTCGGATCCCAACGGCACCTGGTTCAAGTACCGCATCAACGTGCAGCCCGACGCGGGCGACACGGACATCGACTCGCCCAACATGGGCGTCGACGACCAGGCGGTCTACCTGACCGCGGACTTCTTCGGCCCGGACAAGTACCTCGTCTTCGTGATCGAGAAGGCTCCGCTGCTCAGTGGCGGCGCGATCAACTCCGCCTCGACCGTGCTGAGCGGTCGGCAGTCCCTGGGCATCCCGGTCAGCTACGGGAGCCCGCCGCGGCAGTACATGATCTGGTCGCCGGAGGGCGGCGCCTCGAACACGCTGAGCATCTACGCCATCGACAACCCGCTGACGGGGCCGGCGCTGGTCTCGACCACGGTCAACGTGCCGAACTTCACGCAGCCCGAGAACCCGCCCCAGGCGGGCACGTCGCTGCGGCCCGAGACCTTCGAGTCACGCTTCTGGAGCTGCATGTACCGCAACGGGTCACTGTGGGCCACGCACCACGTCAACAGCAACCGGGTGCGTCAGCGCTGGTACGAGATCGACATGGCCAACTGGCCCGTGAGCGGCACGCCGACCCTGGTTCAGAGCGGCGAGATCGATCTCGGTGGTGACCTGCGCACCTTCTTCGGCAGCATCGCCGTGGACGCGGACAACAACATGGGCATCACCTTCTCGCGCTCCTCGCCCAGCGAGTTCATCTCGATGAGCTACGCCTGGCGCGCCGCCGGCGACCCGTTGGGCACGACCCGGCCGGCGGTCATCGCTCAGACGAGCGGGGGGCCCGAGACCTCCTTCGGACGCTGGGGCGACTACTCCGGCATCGGCCCCGATCCCGACGTCGTCGGCGTCTTCTGGGCGGCCCACGAGTACCTGCCCGGCGGCTCGAGCTGGAACACCTGGATCCAGAGCTTCTCCACCTCGGACCCGCTGCAGACCTACTGCTCGACCTCGCCCAACTCCGTCGGACCGGGCGCGACGATCTCGGCCACGGGGTCGACGAGCGCTTCGGCCAACGACCTGACGCTCACCGCGCAGGGCGCTCCGTCGAACGTGCCAGGGCTGTTCTTCTACGGCCCCAACGAGACGCAGACGCCCCTCGGCAACGGCTGGCTGTGCGTCAGCGGCAGCATCCAGCGCTTCCCGGTCACGACGACCGATGGCCTGGGCAGCGCCAGCTACCTGGTCAACAACCTCGGCCCGTTCGTGAACGGCGCCTTCGTCGCGGGCTCGACCTGGAAGTTCCAGTACTGGTATCGCGACACGGGAGTGGGACTGGGCTTCAACTTGACCAACGGCCTCTCCGCGAACTTCCTCCCCTGATTCCACCCGAAGCCCTGCTTCGATCGTCGCGGTGCCCGCGCGATCGAGAGCAGGACCGCGAGTCGATCGAGAGCTGTCCGGGTTCGCCCGGGCAGCTCTGTCGCTTCACTGGCCGCGAGTCCAGGTCGAACGCGCTTCGAATGGCGACGGCCACGTTCATCGAGGAGAGCCGGCCGGCGGCGTCCTGGTCACGGGTACGAGCTGCCGCGGCGAGGCGCGAGGCCCCGGCCGTGAGTCGAGGGTCGCCTCGGCCCGCGCCCCGCTGCCTCCAGAGCGATGAACGGACGGCCGAGGCGTCGCGAACTGCGATCGAAGGGGCCCATCTGCTACAACGGCGCCCCGCAACGCTCGAGCGAGCCGCTGCGATCGATCCCCCGTTCTGTCTTCTGGAGACCGCCGATGACCGAGATCGTCAAGGGCACCGACCTCACCGACCGTGAGAAGCGCCTGCTCTTCTGGGCCAGCTTCCTGTCGCTCACCGCCGCCGGCTTCGGCTTCGCGTTCCGCATCGCGAAGCAGGGCGACTACGGACGTGAGTTCACGCTGACCTACCAGGAGGTCGGGCAGATCATGGGCGCGTCGTTCTGGCCGATCGCGGTCACGATGATCGGGTTCAGCCTGCTCGTCGATCGAACGGGCTACAAGAAGCCGATGTACGCGGCGTTCGCGCTGCAGGCGCTGTCCGGCGTGCTGTTCTTCTTCGCGAGCGGCTATCAGAGCCTCTACTACGCGTCGATCGCGGCCGGCCTCGGGCACGGCATCGTCGAGGCGGTCATCAACCCCGTGTGCGCGGCCGTCTATCCGAAGGAGAAGACGAAGTGGCTCACGATCCTGCACGCGGCCTGGCCCGCCGGGGTCGCCGGCGGGACGCTGCTGATCATGGGCGCGAACTCGGCCGGCTTCGAGTCGTGGCGCCTGCACGGCCTCTGGATCCTCTTGCCGACCGTGGCCTACGCCATCATGTACGTGCAGTGCCGCTTCCCCGTCGACGAGCGGGTGCAGGCCGGCGTGCCGTTCAAGGACATGCTCAAGCAGGTCGGCTTCCTCAGCTCGGCGCTGGCCTCGGCGCTGATCCTGCACGAGCTCGGCAACGCGATGGGCTTCGCCTCTGGCGACTGGCTGCGCACGAGCGTGATCGCGGGCGTCGTGTTCGGCGCCGTCTTCGGCTTCGCCGTGAAGTCCTTCGGGCGGCCGCTGTTCTTCATGCTGTGCCTCCTGATGATCCCCGTCGCAACGGCGGAGCTCGCGACCGACGGCTGGATCCAGAAGCTGATGGGCCCCGCGCTCGACGGCCTCGGGATCAACGTCGGCCTCGCGATCGTGTTCTCGGCCGGCGTCATGCTGGTCCTGCGCGTGTTCGCCGGCAGCATCCTGCAGTTCTTCTCGCCTCCCGGCCTGCTCGCGCTGAGCGGTCTGCTGTCCGCGGTCGGACTCGCGTGGCTCTCCGGAGCCACGGGCGTCGCCGTGTTCATCGCGTTCTTCATCTACGCGGTCGGGCAGACGTACTACTGGCCCTGCATCCTCGGCTTCACGGCCGAGCGCTACCCGCAGGGCGGCGCGCTGACGCTCAACACGGTCTCCGCGATGGGGCTGCTGTCCCTCGGCGTGATCGGCGCGCCGATTCTCGGCGTCGCCTTCGACACGTCGATCCACGAGGCGCTGCAGGAGCGCGAGCCCGAGTTCGTCGAGTACGCCTCGACGAAGAACGCGTTCCTCGGGATGACCCACGACGCCATCGATCCCGCGATCCTGATCGGCGGGGACATGGACGGCAACGCGAACGAGATCCTCGACCGCGAGGAGCACGTCGCCGGGCTCCCCGACGAGCCGAGGGCCAAGATCGAGGCCGGCTGGGCCTGGATGGACGCGCTCGACGCGGACGCGGGAGCTCGTGTGCGCGAGTCGTTCTCGGACGAGGACGAGCAGGCGGGCCGCGGCGTGCTGATGTACGCCGTGCGCTTCCCCGCGCTGCTCGTCGTCGCCTTCGGCCTCATCTGGCTCTGGTTCCGCATGCGCGGCGGCTATCGGCCCGTCACCCTGGAAGAGCTCGAGCGCCTCGAAGAGGCCGACCCCGGCGTCTGATCCCCGACACACCATGAAACGACAGCAACGCACTCTCCTCGCCGGCCTCGCCGCCGGCCTCCTCACCGCCCTCGCCGGCGCGGCAACCCAGGAGCAACCGACCGCCTTCGTCGGGGCGAAGCTCCTCCCGATCGACGGACCGCCGATCGAGAGCGGCGTGATCCTCGTCCAGGATGGGAAGATCGTCGCGGTCGGCGCAGCCGGCACCGTGACGATTCCCGACGGCGCCGACGTGCACGACGCGATCGGCAAGGTCGTCATGCCCGGGCTCGTCGACACGCACTCGCACCTCGGCGGCGGCTGGGCGGCGGACCGCTCGGCGCCGATCCAGCCCGGCGTGTCGGTGTTCGACGCGATCAACGTGCGCGACACGGGCTTCCAGCGCGCGCAGTCCGGCGGGGTCACGACGGCCAATGTCATGCCCGGCTCCGGTCACCTGATGAGCGGCCAGACGGTCTACCTCAAGCTGCGCGACCTCAACACGATCGAGGAGTGGGTCGTGCGCGACGCGGACGGCGCGCCGATGGGTGGCATGAAGATGGCGAACGGCACGAACTCGCGCCGCGACCCACCGTTCCCCGGGACGCGCGGCAAGTCCGCGGCGCTCGTGCGCGAGGTGTTCGTGAAGGCGCAGGCGTATCAGGCCAAGCTCGCCGCGGCCGGCGACGATCCGGAGAAGGCGCCAGAGCGCGACCTCGGCCTGGAGGCGCTCGTCGAGGTGCTCGAAGGCAAGCGCATCGTCCACCACCACACGCACCGCCACGACGACATCCTGACCGTCTTGCGGCTGCGCGAGGAGTTCGGCTTCCGCGTCGTGCTGCACCACGTCTCCGAGGCCTGGAAGGTCGCGGACGAGATCGCGGCGGCGGGCGTGGCGAGTTCGCTGATCCTGGTCGACAGCCCCGGCGGCAAGCTGGAGGCGCGCGACGTCGGCTACGAGGCGGGCGGCGTGCTCGAGCGCGCGGGCGCCAAGGTCGCGTTCCACACGGACGACTGGATCACCGACTCGCGGCTGTTCCTGCGCATGGCGGCGCTCGCCGTGCGCGCGGGGATGACGCGCGAGGGAGCGCTGCGCGCGCTGACGCTCGAGCCCGCCGCGATGCTCGACCTGCAGGACCGCATCGGCTCGCTGACGCCCGGCAAGGACGCGGACTTCATCGTGCTCGACGGCGATCCGTTCAGCGTCTACACGAAGGTCCAGGAGACCTGGATCGACGGCCGCCGGGTCTTCGACCGCGCGAACGAGGACGACCGCCTGTACGCGACGGGCGGCATGGGCGCCGGCTCGCCGCGCGCCATCACGAGCTGCTGCGACGGCGGGGAGGGTCAGTGATGGGTCTCCTCCGAAGCACCGCGCCCGGGCGCGATCTCCTCGACTCCGTCCACACTCCGACGCTCCGACTCCCCATGTGGCTCAAGACCCTCGCCGCCGGCCTCGCGCTCGCGGCGCCCTCCGTCGCCCAGGACCTCGCCGTGCGCGCCGCGCAGCTCCACACCGTCTCCGGCGGCGTGATCGAGGACGGCGTGGTGATCATCCGTGACGGCAAGATCGCGGCCTTCGGGCCAGCGCTCGTCACCGACATCCCCGACGGTCTGCGCGTCGTCGAGGCCGCCGTGGTGACGCCGGGTCTCGTGGACGCGCACACGGTCGTCGGCGTCGCCGGCTACCTGAACCAGCCCCACGACCAGGACCAGCTCGAGGGCTCGGAGCCGCTGCAGCCCGAGCTGCGGGCGATCGACGCCTACAACGCTCGCGAGGCGCTGATCGAGTGGGTGCGCTCCTTCGGCGTGACGACGATCCACACGGGGCACGGTCCCGGAGCGCTGATCTCCGGGCAAACGCTCGTGGCCAAGACACGCGGGACGACCGTCGACGAGGCGGTGATCGTGCCGTTCGCGATGGTCGCGGCCACGCTCGGCGAGGAGGCCCAGGCCGAGGGCGCGAAGTCGCCCGGCACGCGGGGCAAGGCCGTCGCGATGCTGCGCGACCTGCTCGTCAAGGGCCAGGGCTACGCCGCGAAGAAGGCCAAGGGCGGCGACGACTTCGCCGTCGACCTGCGGCTCGAGGCGGTCAGCAAGCTGCTCGCGCGCGAGGTCCCGCTGATGGTGACGGTCCGCCGCCACCAGGACATCCTCTCGGCGATCCGCGTCGCGCAGGAGTTCAAGCTGCGGCTCGTGCTCGACAACGCCGTCGAGGCGCACCTCGTGCTGGACGAGATCGCGGCGGCGGGCGTGCCGGTGATCGTGCACCCGACGATGCAGCGCGCGGCGGGGGAGTCCGAGAACCTCTCGTGGCTCAACGCCGCCAAGCTGGCGGACGCGGGCATCCCGATCGCGCTGCAGAGCGGCTTCGAGAGCTACGTGCCGAAGACGCGCGTGATCCTGTTCGAGGCCGCCATCGCCGCGGTCAGCGAGCTGGGTCGCGAGCGGGCGCTGCGCTCGATCACCCTCGGTGCGGCGGAGCTGATCGGTGTCGGCGACCGCGTCGGGTCGATCGAGGTCGGTAAGGACGGCGACCTGGCGCTCTACGACGGCGACCCGTTCGAGTACACGACCCACTGCGTCGGCACGATCATCGAGGGCGAGGTCGTGCACGAGGGGGCGCGCTAGGTCGCGACGCGCACCGGCGGCGCGACGATCCAGGCGCACTTCGGGGCGGCCGGCGACGCCGGCCGCCCCGAATCCGTTCCTGGCCGGCTGGCGTGCGCGGCAAGGGCTGGCGTACGCTCTCGGCATGGCTCGCTCGCGACTGCTCCCGACCCTTCTTGTGGCCGTCGCCGCCTGTAGTGACGCGCCGCCCGCGCCGCCCGCGCTGCCGATCGAGCGCCCGGCGGAGTTCGTGCGCAGCATCCTGCGCTCGGAGGCGCACGTCGCGGAGCTGCACGCGCTGATGTCGAGGAAGCTCGAGCAGAGTCGCCCGGGCGACATCGCGATCGAGGCGCCGGGGCGCTTCCCCGACCCGCGTGAGGGCCGCGTCGTGCCGGACGCAGCGCTGACCATCCGCGTCGTCGACGGGCCGGGGGACGTGCTGCTGACGAAGGAGCAGCTGCGCGCGCGGCTGTCGGAGCAGACCGCCGGCTGGACCGAATTGTCGCGCGCGAGCTTCGAGCTCGACCGCTTCTGGCTCGACGTCTCGGGTGACCGCGCGATCGGGCGCGCGGAGCTGTACCTCGCCGGGCCGCTGAAGTCCGGCGGTCGCGCGGACCTGCGCGCCGTGTGCGACGTGGAGTTCACCAAGGGGCGCGCGCCGTGGTGGAGCCTCGACCTCATCGACCTCGTCGAGTGCACGACGGTCGAAGGCGACGTCCCCCTCTTCCGCGACGTGACTGCCGCCACCGGCTTCACCTTCGGCATGTCGCCCGCCAACCGCGCGCTGCTGCAGGGCTTCATCGACGAGCACCGCGTGCTCGCGCTGAGCGGCCTCTCCGCCTGCGACTGGAACCGCGACGGGTACCCGGACGTGATCGCGTGCCTCGGCGGCTCGCTCGCGACGCTCTTCCTGAACGACGGGCGCGGCGGCTTCGTCCCGCGCGAGCTCCCGATCGAGGCGCCGAACGACGCGGGCATCTCGGCGCTCTACGCGGACCTCGATGGGGACGGCGTCGAGGAGCTCGTCAGCTCGCGGGTCCTGCGCTTCGAGGGCGACCAGGCGAGCTGCGGGCTCTACGTCCGGGACGGCGACGACTGGCGCCTCGACGAGACGGCCTTCACCTTCCGCAACGACGTCGGCCTGCGCGGCGTCGGCGTGCAGACCATCGTGCCGTTCGACATCGACGAGGACGGCGACCTCGACCTGTTCTTCGGCGTCTACGGGACGCACGAGTCGCGCGGCGAGGAGTACAACCTCGTCGAGGCCCACGACGGCGGCTACAACCACCTGTTCGTGAACCAGGGCGGCCTGAAGTTCCGCGAGGAGACCTCGCTGCGCGGCCTCGGCGGCAAGCAGTACACCTACGTCGCGCTGCCGCACGACTTCGACCACGACGGCGACACCGACCTGTTCGAGGGCAACGACTTCGGCCCGAACGTGCTCTGGGCCAACGACGGCGAAGGGCGCTTCGATCCGCAGGGCGACTCGGTCTTCGAGGGCGAGTCCGCGTACACGATGGGCGTCACGCTGGCGGACCACGACGACGACGGCGAGTTCTCGATGTACGTCGTGAACATGTCGTCGGAGGCCGGAGAGCGCATCGCTCGCATCGCGGACGACATCAGCGAGCGCACGCGTGAGCGGATCCTGACGATCGCAGGCGGCAACTTCCTCTACAGCGACGATGCACAGCGCGGCTGGTTCGAGCACGCGGGCGCCGCACGCGTCGCCGAGGGCGAGTGGGGCTGGGGCGCGATGTTCTGCGACCTCGACGGTGACGGCGACGAGGAGCTCTTCGCAACGAACGGCTTCACCTCGCACGCGGACCCGGAGCTGCCCGACTGGGACAGCCTCTTCTGGCGCCAGGTTGCGACCGACGGCGCGCTGCTCGAGCGGGGCGAGCGCACCTACGACGTCAACGCGGATCAGGACTTCCGCGGCTCCTACGCGGGCTACCAGCGCGACCGCCTGTTCTACAAGGCGGACGGCGACGACGAGGCGTTCTACGACGCGGCCTGGCACTTCGGCCTCGACCACATCGAGGACGGGCGCTGCGTGGTCCCGCTCGACGTGGATGGCGATGGCGACCTCGACGTCGTGGCGTACACGCTGCAGGGGCTGCGGCTGTACGAGAACCGCAGCGTGGTCGGCGCGGTCGCCGTGCTGCGGCTCGAGGCGACGGCCACGCACCGCTACGCGCTGGGCGCGACGGTCACGGCGAGCGCCGCCGGCCTCGAGCAGCACGACATCGTGCAGCTCGTCGAGGGCTTCCAGAGCCAGGTCCCGCTCGAGCTGCACTTCGCCTGGCGCGCGGCCGAGCGGCTCGACGGGGTGACGGTGACCTGGCCGTCCGGCCGCGTGCAGACCTGGAGCGACCTCCCGCTCGGCCAGCACCTGACGCTCGTCGAGGGCGAGCCCGAGGCGCGCGCGCGCATGATCCCGCGCTGGGCGGACGACGCGACGGAGCTGGCGGCGCTCGCGCCTGAGGTGTCCGAGCGCTTCGTGACGGTGGCTCGCGTCGGCGCCGAAGATGAGGCGTGGCCGGCGCGTGACGCCTTGAAGCCCGCTCACCGCGGCGTGCTGTTCGAGAGCGTTCCAAGCGACGCTCCGCAGGGCACGACGTTCATCTTCGACGCGGACGGAGCGCTGCGGCGCGCGTTCGCGGCGCCGCCGAGCGCTGGGGACCTCGAGCGCTTCCTGGGGCTGCTGGAGGACGAGCCGCCGTTCCCCGAGCTCTCGATGCTCGCGGGGCGTCGGCGGCTGCTCGACGGCGAGCTGCAGACGGCGCTCGAGCACTTCGAGGCCGCGCTCGCGGGCGATCCGTCGCTGCCCGGCGCGGCGGAGGGTCTCGCGCGCACGCACCGCCTGCTCGGCAGCCTCGACGAGGCCGAGCGCTACTACCTGCGCTCGATCGAGATCGATCCCGACTACGCGGTCGGTCACTTCAACCTCGGCGTGCTCTGGCTGCGCGCCGGACGGGGTGAGGACGCGCTCGGCGCCTACCGCGAGGCGCTGCGCATCCGTGGCGAGCACGCGCCGACCTTGATGGCGATGGGGGAGGCCGCGCTCGTCGCGCAGGACACCGAGCTCGCGCTCGACCTGTTCCGGCGCGCAGGCGAGGCAGATCCGCGCAATCCCGAGCCGTACGTGGTGCGTGGAAAGCTCTTCGGGCAGCTGCGGCGACTGCGGGAGGCCAAGGCCGCGTTCGAAGAGGCGCTGCGCCGGACGCCGATGAACGACGAGGCGAAGCGCGGGCTCGAGCGCGTGAACACCCTCCTGGCTGGTGATTGAGGGGCGCTGAGCCGCATGCGCTCGAGATCCGGCGAGAGGCTGGCAACGGAGACCGGGCGCGAATGCAGGACTCCGTCTAGACTGGTCCGGTCGGCGCGGCCCGCGCGTCCAGGACCTCGCTCTCGCTCGACCCACCAGGAGACTCGCATGCTCGCTCGCTCGATCCTCTCGATGTTCGCAATCGCCGTCGCCTCAGGTACCGCGGCGACAGCTCAGACGATGCTCCACTGGGTCCACGGCGACGGGCCGTTCGACCAGCTGGGCGAGTCCGTCGCCGCGGCGGGCGACGTGAACAACGACGGCGTACCGGACTGGATCGCCGGAGCACCCCGTGACAACTCGGGCGGCGGCCTCGGCTACGCGCGGGTCTGGTCCGGCGCTGACGGCTCGATTCTCTACACGCGTCACGGCTCGGCCAACGCCGACCAGTTCGGTGAGCACGTCGCGGGAGCCGGCGACGTGAACAACGACGAGTACGACGACTTCATCGTCGCGTCGCGCTACTTCGCGGTCGGCGATGCGACCGGCAACGCGCAGGTCTTCTCCGGCCTGGACGGGAGCGTGCTGCACACGTTCAGCGTGACGGTCTCCGGCAACTTCGTCGTCGGTGACGTGGCCGGGATGGGCGACCTCGACGGTGACGGCTTCGACGACGTCGCGGTCGGCGTGGCGTACGACAACGTCGGCGGCAACGCCGCGGGTTCGGTCAGGGTGTTCTCCGGGATGACAGGCGCCGAGCTCTTCGGATTCTACGGCGCCCCGTTCGAGAACGTGGGCTGGTCCATCGCGGAAGCCGGTCTCGTGGATGCGGACGCCGTGCCCGACCTCATCATCGGTGGCGACGGCAATGGGCCGTCCGACAACGGGATCGCTTGGGTGGTCTCGGGGGTCGACGGCAGCTTGATCCACCGCTTCGACGGCGACCAGCAGTTCTCGCTGTTCGGTCGCGTCGTCAGTGGCTTGGGGGACGTCAACGGCGACGGGCGCGACGACGTCGTCGTCTCCGCCGAGCTGTACGACTCGGGCGGCTTCACGGCCAATGGACGGGCGCGTGTGTACTCCGGCTTGGACGGTAGCCCCTTGTACGACGTCGCGGGGCTCTGGCACAGCCACCGCCTCGGGGTCGCACTCGATCGCGCTGGAGATTGGAACGGCGATGGCGTGGAGGACCTCCTCGTCGGACTCGTCAATGACAACGGCACCTACGCGGACAACGGCGCGGTGCGGATCTTCTCTGGCGTCGACGGTGCACCGCTCGAGCAGCTGCTGAGCAAGGTGCCGGGCGATCAGTTCGGCCGCACGGCGGCCGCAGTCGGCGACATCAATGGTGACGGGGTCGTGGACTTCGTCGGAGGGGCCTACTCGGGAGACGAGGGCTTCTCCAACACCGGCTCGGTCTACGTGATGTCGCTCGAGGGCGACTTCACGCGCTACTGCACGTCCGTGCCCAACTCGACGGGTCAGGCCGCGCAGATCCACGCGGGCGGCGCGGGCAGCCTGGGGTCCGACGACCTGGTGCTCTCCGCATCCGGTCTCCCGCCGCAGCAGATCGGCCTGATGATCCGGGGGCAGAGCGAGATCCAGACGCCGCTCGGCAACGGCTTCCTGTGCATCGGGCAGGCGATCCGCACGTTTCCGCTGCTGACTTCGGACGCGAGCGGAAACGTCACGAGCCCGCTCGACACTGGCATCTGGCCATATAGCGCCATGTTCCAGGTGGGCGCGACGTGGAAATTCCAGTACTGGTACCGCGACACGGGCGCCGGCGCGGGTCAGTTCAACCTCACCGATGCGATGTCGGTGACGTTCCTGCCCTAGGGCTGCAGGGTCGTCCTCTCCGCTGGCGGACTGCCGCCCGGTGAGTTCGTTCGATTTCGACTCAGGTTCCGAAGGCCCGAACGACCGCGGCGGCCCCCCGGGCGCGCCGCGCCGCGCCCCCGGGGGGGTTGGGGGGCGGGGGGG